>JBDKUU010000167.1:0-7160 GCA_039679525.1 Phycisphaerales bacterium
ATTTTCGATTTCTGCACGCAGGCGATGCGGATCGTCGCTCCGATCGTCCCGGCCGTGAAAATCAATATCGCGTTTTTCGAGCGGTACCTCTGGGAAGGCCTGGAGTCTTATTATTCGTTGATCAGCGAGGCGGACGACCTGGGTCTGGAGATCATCGGCGACGTCAAGCGTGGCGACATCGGCCACACGGCCGAGATGTACGCAACCGCTCATCTGCAGAATTCCGAGCTGACCGGCCTGGAAGACGTGCTGGCTCCCGATGCGATCACGATCCACGGCTACACGGGCGCCGACGGCATCGAGCCGTTCGCCAAGATGGCCGGGTCCCAGGGCAAGGGCGTGTTCGTTCTCGTTCGGACGAGCAACCCGTCGGCGGCCGTGCTGCAGGACTTCAAAGACGCCTCGGGCCAGGCCCTGTATGAGAAGATGGCTGAGGTCGTGTCGGAGATCGGCAGTCGGCCCGAGTACATGGGCGAGAAGGGCTACAGCGATATCGGCATGGTCGTCGGAGGCACGGCCCCCGAGGCGACCACGTCGCTCCGCTCCAAATACGACAGTACCTGGTTCCTCGTTCCCGGCTACGGGGCCCAGGGGGCCGAGGCGGTGGACTGCATCCGATTCTGCAAGCCCGACGGCACCGGCGCCCTGATCAACGCATCCCGCTCGATCATCTACGCCTACGAGAAGCCCAAGTACAGGGATCAGTTCGGCGACGACTGGAAAAAGTGCCTCGAACAGGCGGTCGTCGACGCCAAGATCGACCTGTCCACGGCGATGCAGTCGAAGCTCTGATCGTTCTCGGCGTGTGACATGGATAAAGAGCCTCCTGTCGCGGGCGATGCCCGATTCCGCGTGGGGGAGATGTTCGGCCGCATCGCGCGGACCTATGATCTCTTGAATCACGTGCTGTCGTTCGGACGGGATTTCGCCTGGCGGCGAAAGGTGGCCGGGCTCATCGGCGACGGCAGGGGACTGAAGGTCGCGGATCTGGCCACAGGGACCGGGGATTTGCTGATCGCCCTCTTGCGTCGGCGCCCCGATCTCACGGGCGCCGTAGGGCTCGACATTTCCGAACCGATGTTGGAGGTCTTCCGCGAGAAGCTTCGGAGGGCGGGACTCTCAAACCGAGTCGAACTCCTTTGTGCCGACGCCTCAACGACACCGTTCGCCGCTGGCGCGTTCGATGCGGTCACGATGGGGTTCGGTATCCGCAACACGCCGGATGTCCGGGCGACGCTTCGGGAGATCCATCGCATTCTCAAGCCCGGCGGCGTCGTGCTGATCCTGGAGTTCTCGCTGCCGAAGAATCGAGTCATTCGCTGGTGTCATCTGAAATACCTGCGATATGCCGTTCCCGTCATCGGCGCGGTCATTTCCGGAGACCGGCAGGCCTATCGGTATCTCAACCAGTCGCTCGAGGCCTTCCATTCGCCGGGCGGGTTCGGCGCCCTGATGAGAGAAGTCGGCTTCACCCAGGTCCAGGCGACGCCGGTGACCTGGGGCGTCGCCTCGATCTACCAGGGACAGAAGCCGTGTGTCTAGGCGACACCGTTTGTAGTGTTCCCGTAAGGGAATATCTTCGAGACGTAGGAAGATAACGCCTCACGGCGTCACTACGAACTGGTCGATTCTCTCATATGTCAGGACGATGGCGTCAGGTTGCTTGTCGCTCTCCACGCGCAAACCCTGCTCCATGAGTTCCCGGCCCGAGATTGTCCATGTCCGGTCCGTGTCGATGTTGGCGAAGCGGTAGCGAGCCTGCGGAGCGAGGCCCCGAAGTCGTACGAGCGTCGTTGTGTCCTCGCACGTGGCCCGGCGAAACGCCTGCACTATGCCTCGCCCTTGTTCGGGTCGATCGAATTGCCAGGCGACCCAGACGTTGTCGTCCGTGCTGTAGGGCGTCAGCGGATAGTAGTCCCCGCGATAATTGGGGGCGATCTCCTCACGCCACTGCCGGACCCAACGGCGAACCATGCCATAATCCTGATCGTGGCGACGCATGTCGTAACATGCCGTGACGTGGGGACACAGACAGCTCCGCAGACCGTAGGCTTCGAACTGGTTGATCCCAGTCCCGTAGAACGGCATCCAAAAGGCGATGCCGTAGGTATGGTTCTGTTGACTGATCGGTTCCAGGAGGTAGTCGCTCCGAAGGAGAGGCACGGCCCGACGCAGAGTCTCCAGATCGTTTCGCCGCCCGCCGCTGGCGCAGGAATCGATCAGCATGTTCGGATGACGCCGGCGCAGCTCGTCCCAATAGGCGAGGTAGTTCACGACGTGCCGTATCTCGGCGATACCTTGTCGATCGGGTTGGTCCGCGGCTCGCCAGGAATCGAGCGGGTCCATGTTGAAGTCCTGCCTGTACAGGTCGACGCCCTGATTGTTCAGGAGCCCGTCCACGTGGTTGGTCAGCCATTCGAGCACGGCGGGCTCGCCCAGCTTGAGCAGGCCGCCGGCGGCTCCGCCGTGAATCCACTCCGGATGCGTGTTGCTGAGCCACGTGTCGGCGGCCACACGCTCCGGCTCGAACCACACGATGGTTTTGACGCCCCGGCTGTGGGCATAATCACTGATGGCCCGCAGGCCGTGGGGGAAGCGGTTCGTGTCCACTTCCCACGTGCCGACGTGCGGCCAGCCGTGCTTGTTCCAGTACCAGCCGGCGTCCATCCACCAATAGTCCAGCGTCAGGCCCTCGCCGAGATAGCGGTCGATGAACATCTTTTGGCTCGCTTCGTCGGCGTTGATCATTTCGCCGTACTGGTGCGAGCTGCACGCGGCCATCTGCGGGGCGGGGATGCGCCCGCCGGGACGCGGGACATTGTGAGTCCACATCCAACGTCGCCAGGTGTTCTGCGCGTCGATCCAGTCGCCGCGGTAGAATTGCAGCACGGTCAGCGGCGTTCGGATTTCTTCGCCGGGATGCAGAATCAGATGGGTCAACTCCTGTCCGGCGACGAGACGCAGATGGTTCTGAGCATCGCGGACGAATTGGGCCGCCCATTGCCCCGGCCAACTCACCGCGACGATCGCGCCGCCGTCGCCTGTTTCCAGGTTGAAATAGGGCAGGTCGCTGTTGGTCGGCCGGCCACCTGCCGCGCCGATTCGTTTCGTCGTTTCCGGCTTGAGCACGGTCTCCTGCGGACGATAGTCGCAGGGGGTGCAAGGGCTGCCGATGAAATGGTGGAGCAGAAATTCTCCCGAACCCACGTGCTCGAACTGCGTGTCCAACGACTGGATGCCTTCCAGGATAGGAGTATCTGTCGAGCCGGCGTTCTTGAAGCGGAGCGTCCATTCCACGGTCGGGAAGTCGCGATACTCCACGATCTCGCAGCGAACGACCAAGCCGGTCTGCGGATCGGTGTAGACCTGTGTTCGCTGGGTACGGTCTGCGTCGAGTTCCTGGCTCGTCTCGCTCAAACGCCACGAGCCGAGGAACGAATCCGAGTTTCTGCCGGCGTAGACGAAGGAGAAGGGCGGCTGAAAAACGGAGCGCGAGGGGAGCGGCAGGGACTCGCCGGCCAGGATCGGCAGATCTGCCAGCCAGACTGTCTCACCGTTGGCCAGGGTGGCTTTGGCGTCGGCCCAGTCCGCCTGGTCGCACGCGATCCCATCTCCGCCGTCGTCGACGCACAGCAGGAATTCGGTTGCGTCGCCAAGGTCCACGTGCACCGGGACGCCTGCCGGGCCGCCGCCTCGGAGCAGATCGGAGCGGAACGTCTCTTCGCCGCCCGCGACGAGGAAGAAATGGACGCTGCCGCCGCCGGCCTGGGTGTTCTCGTTGTTGTCGACGCCGATCACCGCGTCGAAGCTCCGCCCGGGACCGGGCAATCGTACGCGGAGCCGGCTGGTCGCGTGGCAGTACAGGCCTCGCATGTACTCGGTCGTCCCCAGCTTCATGGGCTTGCCGCCTCGCGAGTTCTTCTGGACCGGGTCGT
The DNA here is from genome assembly GCA_039679525.1 of Phycisphaerales bacterium. Taxonomy (GTDB): domain Bacteria; phylum Planctomycetota; class Phycisphaerae; order Sedimentisphaerales; family Anaerobacaceae; genus PLanc-01. The sequence goes on from JBDKUU010000167.1 coordinate 3,936, forward strand.
GGTTGGCGATGACGAACAGGCCCGCCTCAGGCTCGCGCCGCGGAATCGGGGTCTCTGCCTGAACCTCCCGAACCGGTGCGAGATTCTTCTTGACCCAATCGTCCCTCTGCCTCAGTTCCCGCGTGCGTTCCGAATTGGCCTGGCTCCGCGTCACGGCGGTCTGGCACAGCAGCAGGGCACAGATGAACCCCGCAACAAGGCTCTTGTGATGCATAGGACGGACCCCTCGCTTATAGTCGATCAAAAATCGGAATTCCTGCGACGATACGAATTCCACGGACATAGCATACCCTCAGTCCACGGCAAATCCAGTCGCGACCTCGCCCTCGCTCGCAGTTTCTGCTTTCTTTCGGAAGCGGCCCGGCGATAGAATGCGGGCGTTGGAGTGATGCAATCAGCCGATCCATGGATAGGTGGGTTATGAACGGACGCAAATCGAGCCAGAATGCACGCGACCTCTCCGCCCTGACGGGACGGAAGGTTTTGGTGATGGGCCTGGGACGCTTTGGCGGTGGCGTGGATGCCGCGCGGTATGCGGCGCAGGCCGGGGCCAAGGTGGTCGTCACAGACAAGGCCGGCGAAGACAAGCTGCAAGACTCGATCGGCCTGTTGGCCGACCTGCCGGGAATCGAATATCACCTGGGCCGTCACGACGCCGAGGATTTTGCCACAGCCGACGTGGTGATCGCCAACCCCGCGATTCCGCTGGACAACGAGTTCTTGCAGATCGCTCGCCGGAGCGGCCGCACTGTCGCGTCGCAGATCGGACTGTTCTTCCAGTCCTGTCCCGCGAGAATTATCGGAATCACCGGCGCCAACGGCAAGAGCACGACCACGACCCTGACCGCCCACATCCTGGAACACGCCCGGCCCAGCTCGCCCAAGCACGCCTACGGCAAGGTCTGGCTCAGCGGCAACATTGGCGACAAACCCTTGCTGACTATCCTGGATCAGGTTCGGCCCGACGATCTCGTGGTCCTGGAGATCTCCAGTTTTCAGATCGACCAATTGGCCCAGATCCGCAAGGCCCCGAAGGTGTCCCTGTTGACGAACCTGACGCCGAACCACCTCGATCGCTACGGTACTTTCGAAGCTTATTGTGCATCCAAGGAGGCCCTTTTCAGCCTCCAGACGCTCGATTCGAACGACCCGGCCATATCGATCTTCAACGCCGAGGACCCGATCGCCCGTTCCTGGTTGGCCAGGTATGGTTCGCAGGCGGGCCGGACCTGCGTGCAGTTCTCGGCCGACGATATCAGCAGTGAGCTGCGGGTCCCCTACGCTCTCCCCGGGCGGGCCAACCTGTCGAATCTCGCGGCGGCCCGGGCGATCGCCCGATCTTTCGGCGTCTCGGATGCGGCCATCCGATCTTGTCTGTCGAGTTTCAAGGCTCTGCCGCACCGGCTCGAACTGGTCGCGGAGGGCAAAGGGGTCCGCTGGTACAACGACTCGAAGGCCACGACGCCCGAGGGCACGATGGTGGCTCTCTCGGCGTTCGAGTGCCCTATGATTCTCATCGCAGGCGGCTACGACAAGCACACCCCGTTTGACGAACTGGGCAAGAAGATCGCTTCCGGCACGAAGGCGACGATCCTCATCGGCCAGACCGCCCGCATGATCGCGGACGCCGTCCAGGCGGCGAATCGCAATGGTCGCAAGGCCGATGTCCGGTTCGCCGGCTCGTTGGCCGAGGCGGTCGAAACGGCCGGCCGGCTCGCCGTTGCGGGCGACGTCGTCGTGCTGAGCCCCGCGTGCGCCAGCTACGACATGTTCGAGAACTACCAGCAGCGGGGCCGCATGTTCGGCGAACTCGCCCGCCGGATCGCCGACTCCCGGTGAGTCCTGTGTCTCGCCGCGATTCGTTGGTTATCGGAATCTCCCGCGCCGTGAGCTGAAGAACCTCTATACAAAACTCTCCGCAGATCGCAAACGAAAGCCCGCAAATCGGGCAAGAGTCGAATTCCAGCTACACGGGCCCCTCTTTTCTCGGGGGCGGCTGTCAAGTCCCTCGCTCCGGCAACCGATGTGTCCGGCAACAGGAAGGAAACCTTGGTTTGTCGATGGGTGGTCCGCATGAATACGACAGGCGAACGACGAACGGAACAACGGCTCAGCTATCAGTGGCCCATCTGGTTTGCCCAGGACATCAACGGCGACCTGGCGCAAGGACAGATGGTGGACCTCTCGAGCAGGGGAGCGGCCTTCACCTGCTACGCGGACGATCAATGCCCCTATCCCGGCCAGCACCTGACCGCACGGTTCAGCATCCCGCAGTACGGCCGGGACGATTCCTTTGACCTGATGGACTTCATCCGCGCAGGCCGCGTCTGCCGCGTGGACGGAGTCAGCAACGCGCTTCGCCGCGTGGCGATCCAATTCTCCGAGCCGCTGCCTCTTCGGCCGGGCGAACAGCACGCCCGATTCGAGCAGTTCGATGAGGTCGAGGAGTCCGAGCCGGTCCTCGTCTGACCGTCAGATCTGCGAATACGCCGTCGGAAGCAGGATGATGTCGGTGATGTTCGACACCGTGTCCTTGTAAGCCGGATCGGCGCTGAGCCTCTTCCAGTCGGGATCGTCGCGGAACACCTGCCACTTCTGATCCCTGTCCGCCATATCCTTGAAGGCCAGCATGTAGGTCAGGTTGGGCATGCTCGGTCCGATAAGGGTTTCGCCATACAGCACGGGATTGCAGCCCGTCTTTTTGAAGATGCCGATCTCGCCGCCCTCGTTGAACATCTCGATCTTCTTTTTATTGGCCTTGACGCTGTGGCCCTCGTAGGTCCGCAGCTCGAAGATGCGTTCCTTGAACTGCGGGGGCTCGATCTTCGGCATGCCGGTGAAGGCCGCCATCAGCGAGCTTTCCCATCGTACGTACGCCGGCTCGGACAGGGTCGCGTCGATGAACGATGCGCCTTTCTCGCGGACCTCCGGGTCCGCCAGCAGTTTCGCGGAAGCGTTCACCACCGAGTCCAGCGAGTCGTGCACGAGCAGCACGTGGAGCGTCGGCCGGCTGGGTCCGTAGACCGGGTTGAACACGCCGACCGTCTTGATGCCGATGCGGTTCATCGCGGCAATGCCGACATTCTTGAGAAAGTCGCCGACCAAGTTCTTCGGAGCCCCGGTCCGCAGATGATACTGCCGCCACTCGAAGAACTGCCTCGGGGCCGAGCCGACCGCGACCTCCGAGCCCTCTGAAATGTTCGTTGCCGCCACGCCTGCGACTCC
>JBDKUU010000168.1:0-5333 GCA_039679525.1 Phycisphaerales bacterium
ACGACTCGTCTCGAGAAAACGGGTGGCGTCCGAACAAGAAGCCGCAGACGCCGGGGTATCGGCGGAGCCCCTTCAGTTGGCTGATCGTGGCCATCATCATTTTCACGGCCATGATGATGCTCCAGCAGGGGCTCGTGAGCAACACCCTGCGGTGGGACCAGTTCACTCAATACCTCCAGGAAGGCGGCTACATCGCGCAGATCCAGATCGGGGACACGGAGATCACAGGAAAGTTCCGTCCGGACTCCCAGGCCGCCCAGGATCACGGAGGCACCGCGTTCAAGGTGAACTATCGCCCGGAGTCCGGGGCCAAGGAACAGCTCAATCAGATCCTCACCAGCATCGAACAGAAGGCGCAAACCGATCCGAAGTATGACGTCCAGATCGAGTACACCAAGACGCAGGTCTGGATGTTCATGCTGCTCAACTGGGTGCTGCCGATCCTGCTGTTGGTGGGCTTCTTCGACTTCTTCTTCGCCCGCAACCTGCGGGGCGGGGCCGGCGGCATGCTCATGTCTTTCGGCCGCAGCAAGCACCGCGTCATGGGGAAAGACCGGGTCAAGGTCACCTTCAAGGACGTGGCGGGTATCGACGAGGCCAAGGAGGAAGTGGCGGAAATCATCGAGTTCCTCAAGAATCCGAGGAGATTCCAGCGACTCGGCGGCCGCATCCCCCGCGGCGTTCTGTTGATCGGCCCTCCGGGCTGCGGCAAAACGCTGTTGGCCAAGGCCATCGCCGGCGAGGCGGACGTGCCGTTCTTCAGCATCTCCGGCAGCGACTTCGTCGAGATGTTCGTCGGCGTCGGCGCTTCGCGAGTTCGAGACCTGTTCAAGCAGGCCAAGGACAATTCCCCCTGCATCATCTTCCTCGATGAGATCGACGCCATCGGCCGTAAGCGCGGCGCCTCTTTCGTTGGCGGCGGCCACGACGAGCGGGAACAGACGCTCAACGCGATCCTCGTCGAGATGGACGGCTTCGACACGAACGACCAGGTGATCGTGATCGCGGCCACCAACCGCGCCGACATCCTGGACCACGCCCTGACCCGTCCGGGCCGGTTCGACCGCCAGGTGGTCGTGCCGCTGCCGGACCTCAAGGGCCGGCTCGAGATCCTCCGGGTTCACGCCCGCAAGGTCAAGCTCAGCCCCAGCGCCACCCTCGACCGGCTGGCCCGCGGCACGCCGATGTTCAGCGGCGCGGACCTGGCGGCGATCATCAACGAAGCCGCCCTGGCCGCGACGATGGCCAACAAGGACTACATCGAAGGAGCGGACCTGGAAGAGGCCCGCGACAAGGTCCGATGGGGACGCGCCAAGAAGAGCCGCGTCGTGGACCAGAAGGAACGCGAGATCACGGCCTATCACGAGGCGGGTCATACGCTCGTGCAATCGCTGATCCCGGACGCCGATCCTTTGCACAAGGTCAGCATCATTCCCCGCGGCCCGATGGGCGGCGCGACTTTCGCACTGCCCGAAAAGGACCGCACGCTGTTCACCCGGCGGTACTGCATCGCGCTGCTCCAAGTCTGCTTCGGCGGACGGATCGCTGAGCAGCTCTTCTGCGACGACATCTCCAGCGGAGCGCAGTCGGACATCGAGCAGGCGACTCGGATCGCCCGCCAGATGGTCCTCACCTGGGGCATGAGCGATCAGCTCGGCCCCGTGAGCTACGGACCCGACCAGGGCGTGAAGGAGTCCGCCTACCTCATGCCGACCGAGCGGGAATACTCCGACAAGACTGCGGAGGACATCGACGCCGAGGTCCGGCGCATCATGGACGAAGCCTATAAATCGGCCCAGCATGTGATCGAGGACAATCGGACCCGGGTGGAGGGCATCGCCCAGGCCCTGCTCAAGTACGAGACTCTCGACGCCGACGACGTCAAACTGATCCTCGGCGGCGGACGGCTGGACCGCCCCACCGTGGGCGATCTGCTCGCGGCCGAGCAGGCCAAACATGCCCACGACGGGGAGAAGCAGGAGCAACCTGCCAACTGACCTGTCTGCTCTGGGATGGTGCTCGATTGTGAGATCGGAATGAAGGGAACGAAACGCGTTCTGGTGTTTGTGGTCTGCGCCGCGTTGGGGGGCTTCGCATCCGTCGCTCGGGGCGACGAAGCCGCTCCGGCGACAGAAATCGTCGGATTCGAGTTGCAGCAGTCGAACGCAGCCCTGATGCCGGCAAGACTGGATGGTCGGTCGGGAATTGCGGTGATCTTCAAGGGCACGGAGGACCTTCATTACTACGCCCGCTCGGAAACAGCCCCGGCTCCCGGCATGCAATTGAAGATCGCAGCGACTTCCGCGAACCTCCAGTTCGATGCCGCCGTCCTCCCGACATGGACGCTCTTCGACGATCCCACGGGGCAGAAGATCGAAGTCTACGTCGGGGATTTCACCGCCTTCCTGCCGATCCGCAAGGAATCGCTGACAGCCGACAAGAAGGAGGCCGCCGCGACGGTGCAGATCACAGGCATCGCCTGCACGAGCGAACTCTGCCTGCCGCCCTTCGACAAGACGCTGACCGCCACGCTCGATCTCGCGGACGCCGCCGTATGGCCGACCATTTCCATCGGCACGCCGCGAACGCAGGCTCCTCCCGCGAATGTCGCCCAGAGACCGACGCCGCAGTCGTCGGCGCTGCCCTATTATCTGCTGGCTGTCGTCGCGGGCCTCTCGATCAACATCATGCCGTGTGTGCTGCCGGTCCTGCCGCTGATCCTGCTGCGGCTGGTCGACCAGTCGCGGCGCCCCGGCTCAAGACGCATCGCTTCCGGCCTGTCTTTCTGCGCGGGCGTCGTTCTCTTCTTCGCGGCCTTCGCCCTGATCTCGGCGATCGTCAATCTCGCGACCGGAACCGTGCTCGACCTGAACAGTCTCTTCCGCTATCCCGCCGCGGTCATCGTGCTGTTTTTGGCGATCGTCTTTTTCGGCCTGGCCATGCTGGACATCGTGGCCCTTTCGCTGCCGTCCTCCATCGCCGGCCGCCAGGGCAACGGCTCGGGGCTGGTCGGCTCGGCGGGCATGGGCTTCTTCGCGGGCGTGCTCAGCACCCCATGCAGCGGAGCCCTGCTGGGTTTCGTCCTGGTCTGGGCGCAGACCCAGCCGCTGCCGGTCAGCAGCGCGGCCATCGTCCTGATGGGCGTGGGCATGGCCCTTCCCTACGCGGTCATCGTCTCGATCCCCTCCCTGCTGGACCGCATCCCCAAGCCGGGATACTGGATGGAGGTCTTCAAAAAATCGACAGGATTCCTCCTGTTTCTGATCGCCGCCAAGCTGACGCTGGCCGCTTTGCCCAAGGACAGGCTGCTGAACGTGCTGATGTACGGAATCGTCTTCAGCTTCTGCGTCTGGATGTGGGGCAGATGGGTGGACTTCTCGACGCCGGCTCTGCGCCGGCGGATCGTTCGGCTGATCGCGGTGACGCTGGCCGTCGGGACTGGATTATGGCTCTTGCCCGCACCGAAGCTGACCGCTGCGGCGAGTCTGGCCTGGAAGCCCTATGACGCCGACGTCGTGCGACAAGCGATCGCGAGAGAGCAGCCGGTGCTGCTGAAGTTCACCGCCGACTGGTGTGCGAACTGCAAGGTCGTCGAGAAACGCGTGTATCACGATCCCCAGATCGTCCGCCTGCTTGAGGCGAAGAACGTCCTGCCCGTCAAGGCCGATACGACGACGATCGACTATCCCGCCACCCGGGACCTCAAGGCCCTCTACGGCGAAGCGGGCAACGTGCCCGTCACCGTCGTCCTGCTGCGGGATGGAACTCGCCAGAAGCTGAGAGGGATTTTCGACAAGAGCGAACTGATCCGAATTCTTGGTGACTTGCCGGAGGTCGGAAAGTAGATGGCACAAAAGAAGTCCGCGCCGGCGGCCGACGCCGCCCCAAAGAGTCCGAAGAAGGCATTCAAGCATGACAAGGCAGCCGCCGCCGAACGGGTCGGACAAATCTACCCGATCCTGAAGAAGACCTATCCCCACGCCGGCATCGCCCTGACCTTCGGCAATCCGCTGGAGCTGCTGATCGCGACGATCCTCTCGGCGCAGTGCACCGACGCCCGCGTGAACATGGTGACGCCCGGCCTGTTCAAGAAGTACAGGTCGGCCACAGACTGGGCCCAAGCGGATATCAAGGAGATCGAGCAGGACATCAAGAGCTGCGGCTTCTATCACAACAAGGCCGTCAGCATCCAGGGAGCCAGCAAAAGGATACTCGAAGATTTCGGCGGCGAGGTCCCCAAGACCATGGACGAGCTGGTCACCCTGCCCGGCGTGGGCCGCAAGACCGCCAACTGCGTCATAGGCAACGCCTACGGCCGACCGGCGATCATGTGCGATACGCACGTCATTCGCCTGTCCCGCCGGCTCCAGCTTTCGCCCAACTCCGATCCGGTTAAGCTCGAATTCGATCTGGCCGATATAGTCCCCAAAGACGAGTGGACGCTCTTCTGCCATCTGCTGATCACGCACGGACGGGCGGTCTGCAAGGCGAGAAAACCCGATTGCCCCGCGTGCCCGATCGCGAAGCACTGCCCGGCGGCGAATAATCCGAAACTGTGGTAGTTGACCGTAGTACTGGAACAAGCATCATGCGATGGAAAGCGAATCACAACGGCTTCGGCCGGGTCGTCGACAAGCCGGTGGAAGACCTCTGGCGAATCTTCCGAATCATGGCGGAATTCACTGAAGGATACGAAGTGCTCGCCTCGGTGGGCCCCGCGGTATCGATTTTCGGCTCGGCCCGGACGCCGCGAACTCATCGACATTATCTGCTCGCTGAAGAGACAGCCCGCATCCTGGCCCGCGCGGGCCTGTCCATCATCACCGGCGGCGTCGGCATCATGGAGGCCGCGAACAAAGGAGCCGCCGACGCAGGCGGCGTCAGCGTCGGCCTGAACATCGAGCTGCCCGAGGAGCAGCTTCCCAACGACTTCCAGAACCTGTCCCTGCACTTCCGTTATTTCTTCGTCCGCAAGGTGATGTTCCTCAAGTACGCCCACGGCTTCATCGCCTTCCCCGGCGGTTATGGGACGATGGACGAGATCTTCGAGGCCCTCGTGCTGATCCAGACCCTCCGGCAGGCGCACTTCCCCGTCATCCTGATGGTGAAGGACTACTGGGAGGGCCTCCTCCGTTGGATCGAAGAGACGATGCTCAAGGACAACTCGTACATCTCCCCTGCGGACCTCCACGCCTTCGCGCTCCTGGACGACCCCGAGGCCGCCGCCCGGATCATCATCGACTTCAAGGAGCGACAGGGCCCCGGCGGACTGGCCATGCCCCCCGGCATGAAGAGAGAGGGCTACGAGATGCCCGACACCACAAGACCCACGT
>JBDKUU010000169.1:0-2422 GCA_039679525.1 Phycisphaerales bacterium
CCGGCCATCGCGAAGGAGACCACCATGGCCGGTCCCGCCTTGTAGTGGGCGGTGTAGCCGATGATGACGAAGATGCCCGCCCCGATGACGCAGCCGATTCCCAGGCTGGTCAGCGACCACGGCCCCAAGACCCTGCGGAGACGGTTCTCGCCCCTCATCTCCTCGTGCACCAGACTCAGCGGCTTTCGCTTGAACAGATGAGACATAAGTTTGTCCCTTGTGAGTTCTCCAGATGCCGGCGACGCCATCCTGCTCCGGGCTCCGATCCAACCGGCGAAACCCGTGCTACGGGCCGGAGATATTATGACCCAGTCCGATTCCGGACGCAAGGACCAAGCCTCAACCGGGATCACGGAACCATCCAAAAGCGAAATTCTTGAAACGCCGGGCGGGCCGTCGCGTCTTTCCTATGAACACAGACTCTGAGATAGAGGCGCCAAGCATGGCGAAATTGAGCAAAGGGAAACTCGTTCTCGTCGTCCTGGTTGCGGGCGGAGTCCTCATCGCGTCGGCGATTGCCTGGTGGAGCCGCCGGGCGATTCCCCCGCTGCCGGAGCCCTCGGCCGACGAGCAGCGGGAAACTCCGCCCGGTTTCCCGACCGACGCCAACGGCCCTTCCGCGGGCGATCCCATCCCGCTGGGCAGCCGCTTCGGGTGCAACAGCCCGGCGGCGGCGCCGGTTCTTTTCCTGGGACCTCCTCCCCGGGACGGCAACGATCCCGACCTCATCACGCCCGCCTCCGCGATCCAGACCATCCTGTCTCTAATCGATCGAGGGGCGGCCGACAAGCTGGCCTCGTGTGTGCTCGAAGAAATAGACTATGGCAAAGACAGCCTGTATCCCCGCTATCTGGGCCAGCCGGTCGGACTCGTGGAAGTGATCGAAGACGGCGACTCGGCGAGAGTGGTCTGGGAGGCCGCGGTGCACGCGGGATTCACCCTGCATGACAAACGCTGGTCCGTCGGCGAGACGATGATCGTGACGAGCCGCATGGTTCGCGTGGGAGAGCTTTGGAAGCTGCTGCAATGGCACGAGGGAGACGAAGATGGCGAAGAATGGGATCGATCGGCGAATCGAAGCGAGAGCGATCCTCGTGGTTCTCATGGGCCTTGTCGCGGGCCTGCAGGCGGGTGAACTCGTCCCGCTGCCGCCGAAGGAGCAGGCCGGGGCGACGAGGAACCTGTCTTTTCCGCCCGATCAGTGCATCGGCACTCTGTCGCTCGAACCCGAGTCCGGCCCGGGCTGGGACCCAAGGGGCGTGCGGCTGTCTGACGAGTGGGAGCACTTCGGTCCCGCGAGGGGCGACGTCCGTGTGCCCCGGGATCGGCATGTCTGGCTGAACATCCGCCTGGGCTTGAACTCCCGTGAGGCGGCAAGATTGCAGAGGGAGAATCCGCAGGCGTATCAGTTTTCGATCGCGGATCGGGTCCAGGAGCGACAGCGCGATCTATCCGGGCTGCTGCGACTCGATCCGAACGACCTGTTCCGACTGTCCGTGGTCTCTCCCATGTATCGAAGAACAGGGGCGGACCCTGCGATCTTCGAGCCGATCGGCAGGCTGACGGGCCTTCGGATACTGAGTCTTGAAAGCAGCGGAATCACAGACATCGGCATGGAGTGCCTGCGACCCCTGCGTTCACTCACAGCCCTTGAACTGACTCAGTTCTCCATCGGACCTCGTGGGCTGGCGGTTCTGAAGGAATTGCCTGCTCTGGAACACCTGGATCTCAGCACCGCCGTGACAGACGCCGGTCTGAAGGAGGTGGCCCAGGCGTCCGGCCTGCGATCCTTGCACATCGCCAACGGGACTATGTGGGGGCCCGGCCTGGCGGAACTGGCGAAATTGCCTCGATTGGAGCAGTTGTGTATCTGGGAGAGCGATCTTTCCGATCGGCACATCCAACACCTCGAAGGTCTGACGAATCTCAAAGTCCTGGCTTTCTGGTACGTGGGGGGCGCCCTCACCGATTCCAGCCTAGCCTCCATCGCCAGGCTGAAAGGCCTCGAAGAGCTCCGTTTTGCCATGAGCAGCCCCAAGTTCACGCCGGCGGGCGTCGCCCATTTGAAGGATCTCAAGAACCTCAGACTGGTCGATTTCGGCGAGTTCACGTGGATCACCCCGGCAGGCCAGCAGTATGGCGATGAAGTCGCCCGACAGTTGGCGGGCATCTCCGGCCTTGAATCCATCCTGGGGATCGGCTGCTTGTCGAGTGAGGGAATGAAGGTCCTATCGACGATGGCGAACCTCAAGCGTCTGAACGCTACCCTCAAAGACGCCAGAATCGGCTATCCCGGCCCGACAGGCCTGTCGCACCTGGCCAATCTCAAATCGCTGGAAGAACTGAATATCAGCACTGGCGATCCGCTGGCGGACAATGACCTCGCGGCGATGGAGTCGTTGACCGGCCTCAAGAGACTGGT
>JBDKUU010000170.1:0-2048 GCA_039679525.1 Phycisphaerales bacterium
CTGATTGCCGATACGAAGTTCGAGTTCGGCCGGTTCCACGGCGAGTTGTTGTTGATTGACGAAGTCCTGACGCCGGACAGCTCCCGGTTCTGGCCGGCAGACCAGTACTCGCCGGGCCGCAGCCAGCCATCGTTCGACAAGCAGTTTGTCCGCGACTGGCTTTCGTCGACCGATTGGGACAAGAACAGCCCGCCGCCGGCGTTGCCGGACGACGTCGTGACGCGGACGCGAGAGAAATACGTTTAAGCTTAACAGCGGCTGACAGACCGGGAGTTGAGCTAGACGATGTACGACCTCCATCAGCGAGTCTTGTTTCTCGGTTACGGAGCAGTCGCGCAATGCGCGCTGCCGATCTTCGTGCGGCATTTCCGCATCCGCCCGGAAAGCATCTCGGTGCTGGACTTCCAGGACCGCAGCGAGGCCCTGAAACCGTGGACGGCCAAGGGGGTTCGCTTTATCCAAAAGCGGATCACGCGGGAGAACCTCAGCCAAGAGCTTTCCAAGCATCTTTCGGCCGCCGACTTGCTGATCGATCTGGCCTGGAACATCGACTGCTGTGAGATCCTCCAGTGGTGCCACGATCACGGCGTGCTTTACATCAACACGTCGGTCGAGGTCTGGGATCCTTACGCCGGCGCGCCGAACAAGCATCCCACGGAGCGGACGCTCTACTGGCGTCACATGAACATCCGGCGACTCACCGCCGGCTGGGACCGCCCAGGCCCGACTGCGGTTATCGAACACGGCGCCAACCCGGGGCTGATCTCCCACTTCACGAAACAAGGGTTGCTGGACATCGCCGGGCGGTTGCTCGACGAGCGGAAGGTCGAAGGCGACGACGCCGAGGAACTCCGCCAACTCGTGGCCGACCAGACGTTCAACCGTCTGGCAATGAAGCTCGGTGTCAAGGTCATTCACGTCAGCGAGCGGGACACGCAGATCACCGACCGGCCCAAGCGAGTCGATGAGTTCGTCAACACGTGGAGCATCGAAGGTTTCCACGAAGAGGGCATCACGACGGCCGAGATGGGCTGGGGCACCCACGAGAATTGTCTCCCGCCGCTCGCCCATCTTCATTCTGACGGGCCCAAGAACCAGATCTGCCTCGCCCGAATGGGCATCAATACGTGGGTCGTCTCCTGGGTGCCCCATTATTGCATCCGCGGCATGATCATCCGCCATGGCGAGGCGTTCACGATCTCCGACCGGTTGACCGTCTGGAACGACGGCAAGCCGGTCTATCGGCCGACCGTCCATTACGCCTACTGCCCATGCGATGCGGCGATCGTTTCGCTCGAAGAGCTTCGCGGCCGCGACTACGTATTGCAGCCGGCCGAGCGGATCATGAACGACGAGATCATCGCGGGCGCCGACATTCTCGGCGCCCTGTTGATGGGCCACGCCTACGGCGCCTGGTGGACCGGGAGTCTGCTGAGCATCGAGGAATCCCGGCGTTTGCTGCCGCACCAGAACGCGACGATTATGCAGGTGGCCATTTCCGTTGTCTCGGCAATCCGCTGGATGGTCGAACACCCGGACCGCGGCGTCTGCGTGCCCGACGACCTGCCGCACGAGTTCGTGCTCGAGATCGCCCGCTCCTACCTTGGCCGATCCCTGTCGATTCCTTCCGACTGGACGCCACTGAAGCATTACGCAAACCACTTCCTCGGCTATCACCAGCCCGACCTCGATCTCGACGATCCCTGGCAGTTCAAGAACTTCCTGGTGACCGACGGCGATTGAGAGCGGTCAGTTGTCAGTTTTCGGTTTTCGGTTGTCAGACGAACCCAGCCCCGAGTCCCCAGCCCCGATGAAGATTCCCAAGAGCACGCTCCAAACGCTGATCGAAAAGCACGGCACGCCCCTGTTCATCGTGGATCACGACGAAATACGCCGGAACTACGCCGAGTTCCGGAAGCGTCTTCCGCGCGTCCAGGCGTACTACGCCGTGAAGGCCAATCCCGACCCGGCAATCGTCCGGACCCTTTACGAGGCCGGGGCCAGCTTCGATGTGGCTTCGATGCCCGAGTTCAAGATCGTCTACGCGA
>JBDKUU010000171.1:0-3127 GCA_039679525.1 Phycisphaerales bacterium
CTGTTTGGCCGTCATTTCGTCCCGTTTTGCCATGACCTTGGCCTCCTGCTCCTGCTCCCAGGGGCCCATGATCTTCTGCTGCTCTTCCGCCGTGAAGGGCGGGGCCTGGCCGGCCAGCGCTTCCTGCAAGCCCTTGATGAACAGGGGCATGCTCACCTGCACGTCCTGGGTCTTCAGCATGCCCATGATTTGGCTCGCGATCCGCGTGCCGAGGATGTAGCTGATCTTGTCCTGATCCGTCTTGAAATCGTTCGGATCCGCGGCCCGGGCCAGCCCCAGGGGGATCGCCGCGGTGAAAGCGCCGAGAATCAACAACATGCGTAGCTGTCTGCCAGCAGCCATGATCGATACCTCCACAAAAGCGACTCGTTCATTCAGTGTACGACAAAAAACCCACGATACCCGCCTTGCCAAACCTCGTCAATCTCCTCCTCGGACAAACATGCCTCATTTCGGCTCGCCTGTGAGATTGGAGCGGGGTCGGTTTCGGCCTTTGCGGCTGCCGCCGGAGCGGTCGGACACGCCGCGGTGGAGCGAGTTGCGCGGTCAGGCACAGACGCCTTCGACTGCCGCCAGCCACGTCCGGCCCATCAGGTACGCGCCGGCCATCGTGGGGTGGACGCCGTCGGCGGCCCAGTGGGCGGGCGGGGCCTTCTTGACCGCCTCGTCGAACGCCGACTGGAACGGCACGAACGCGGCGCCGAATTCCTTCGCCATCTTCTTGGCGGCCGCGCGGTAGCCGTCGAATTCCGGGAACCATTTCTCGTTCACGGCCCCCGTGCGGAGCACGAACGGCTCGCAGATCACCAGTTTCACGCCGGGCAGCTCCTTCTTCGTTCGTTCCAGGAGGGCCCGGTAATCTCTCTCGTAGACTTCGATCGTGCCGTCATACTTGCCGTCGAGCTTGTGCCAGAGGTCGTTGACGCCGATCAGGATGCTGACGAGATTGGGCTTCAGCGCGATGCAGTCTTTATCCCATCGCTCGGCGAGCTGGAACACCTTGTTGCCGCTGATGCCGCGGTTGTAGATCTTCAGATTGGCGTCGGCATGTTCGGCCAGCAGGTGCGAGGCGATCTGATAGACGTATCCGCCGCCGAGGGCCCGGGCGTCGTTGGGGGTGTTCTCCCGACTGGGCTCGCGGCTCCGGCCGGCGTCTGTGATCGAATCGCCCTGGAACAGGATGGTGTCGCCGCTGGCGATCATCCCGCCGGCAGACTTCCCGGCGAACGGCCGTTTCGCGGACTGCGAGCAGCCGGCGATCGAGAGCGTCGAAATCGCGGCCGCCGCCGCTGACGCCTGGCCCAAGAGGCGACGCCGAGAGACCCGCACATCCGCGGAAGACGTGTTTTTCATGTCAATTCCCTTCAACCGATGCACACGATACTTCGGCCGGGACAACGATCGTCCCGGCCTCGACCGCATCATGGTAGCGAGCTTTCCCATGCGTAGCCAGCGGATTTGTCCCCAAGTGTGCTCGCGTGTCTGGGCAAGTCTCCGAGGATCCAGAGTCTACGCAACCGATAGGCATTCAAACCCCACGACGGCCTGGTTCGTAGTGACGCCGCAAGGCGTTATCTTAGGAAATTGGAGGCGGCAAGTTTCGAATTTGAAGTGAGGAGGGCAGAGACTCGATGCCCGTGCCCTCTTGCTTCCAACTTGACACTTCACACTGACCCCAATATGCCCTGACGGGCACACTACAAGCAGGTCGCCCTCGATCCTACGCATGCCGGAGTTCGTTCCCGGACACGTTCTCGCTGCGCTGCACGGGATCAGGCGTCGGCGCGCCCCCGCAGGGGCGGGCTTCAAACCCGCCCCCACGGTCGGGCGTGCGTCCGTCGGAGGGCTACGCCTCATGGCGTCACTGCGGATGAGCGGTCGGACGGCATCCGCTATTCCGAGAGTGCATTGGGATCCGTTGGGTTTCTCCGATGCTCGGCGTGGAGGAAGACGCCGTAGCCGGAACCATCCTGACCGTTGCTCTCCCAGACTGCATAGAATGATCCGTCGGCGGTTGCCGCGATCTCCGCGTACCGCTGCCGGTCGGCGGTGTACGTGTTGAGACGAGACTCTTCGCCCAGGGGCCGGCCGTCGGCGGCGAATCGCCGGGCGTAGATGTCGGCGCCTTCGTTGGGATCGCCCGCGTCGTATTCCCAGACGATGACGAATTCGTTCGCTTCGTTGAGGGCGGCCTGGGGCCATTGCTGGGCGCCGTCGCGGATTGCATTTACCACGAAGGGCTCGCCTCGCGGCACGCCGTTGGGGTCGTAGAGTCTCGCGTGGATGTCGTCGTTCGCCGCACGGTTGGGGTCGCCGTCCCAGGCGATGAGGAACCAGCCCTGCGAGTTCATCGCGATGGATGGCCGCGTGACGCTGGCGACGCTTTCTGTGTTGACGGCGAAGAGGTCGGTTCGCGGCGTGCCGTCGGGGCCGAAGAGCCTGGCCATGATCGGGTGACTGGATCGGTCCCGCATCCAGGTGACGACGAAGTTGCCTCGGGCATCCATCGCGGCGTCCGGGTATCGGCAATCGTAGATGTCCGGATCGACAAGGATCTCGCCGCCGAGCCCCGCGCCATTGGGGTCGAATTCCTGAGCACAGATGAACGCCTGATCGCCGTAGACTGTGGTCTCGCGGCTCTCCCAGGCGACGAGAAACGTGCCCGGGCCGGCCGCGACGCATGGATAGATCTGTCGGCCCTCGGTTCGCATGTTGACGAGCAGATCGCCGGTGACGGGGATGCGGTGCGGGTCGTACATCCGCAACAGAACGTCCTCGTCCGACCCGGGGCTCTGCCAGACGATCGCCAGATTGCCGAGGGCGTCGATCGCCGCCGCCGGCTCCGTTTGGCTGCCCTGATTGATGGAGTTCACGGGGAATTCCTCGCCTGTCGGCACGCCGGCCGCGTCGATCCGTCGAGCGATGATGTCGTTGGATCGCCCGCCGCTCGAGAAGTAGCTGCTCCACACGACCACCGCGCCGCCGCGGGGATCGGCCGCGATTGCCGACCCGGCCTGGGCGCCGCTGGTTCGCACGTTGACCTGCGTTTCCGCCGTCGCCCGCGAGGACAGGATGACCGCGGTGACTGCACAAACCGCAAACAGTCTGGACATGGTGTTTTCCCTCC
>JBDKUU010000172.1:0-3282 GCA_039679525.1 Phycisphaerales bacterium
GGTGATGTTGCGATACGTGCCCTGGTCCCAGACGATCACGCGGCCGGCTCCATATTGGCCTTTGGGAATCACGCCTTCGAAGCCGCGGTAGTCGAGAGGATGGTCCTCGACTTGCACGGCGAGGCGACGGTCCGCGGGATCGGAAGACGGCCCTCGCGGCACGGACCACGATTTCAGCACGCCCTCGACCTCCAGACGCAGGTCATAGTGCAGGCGCGTGGCGGCGTGCTTGTGAATGACGAAGATTGGTCCCTCGGCGGACGGGGCAGCACCGCCTGCGGGTTCGGGGGTCCGCGCGAAATCCCGCTTCTGATGGTAGGCTCGCAGCGAGTCGTTGTGACGTGTCTGTTTTGCACCGGGACCTTGTGGCAACTCCTGCCGCATCGTAAGGACCGGTGCGAACAGGTCGCCGTCCCGCTCCAGCCGGGAGAGGACTCGATCCGCCGTGAAGACGAGCGAGCCTGCGTCCTTGCGACGCACGGCCTCTTCGACTTCTTTCCAGCGAACCGGCGTGGACACCGTCGGCTGCGGTCGGGCGCGGAGCGAGTAGGGGCAGACCGTCGTCTTGTGCTCGGTGTTCTGGCTCCAGTCGATCAGGACTTTGCCCGCGCGGAGCGAGCGGGTCATCTTGCTGACGACGCGGTCGGGATAGTGTTTCTCCATCGTCTGGGCGACAGCTTTTGCGAACTGCTTGGTCTGGTCGTACGTTGCGTCGGTGTTCAGCGGCAGGAAGAAGTGCAGGCCTTTGCCGCCGGAGGTCTTGGGGAAGGCCGTCAAGGCCAGGCCGTCGAGCATGTCGCGCAGGATCAGGGCGATCTCGCAACAATCGAGCAATGTCGCGGGCGGGCCCGGGTCGAGGTCGAAGGCGACCGCCGTGGGGATCGAGAGATCGTCCACCTTGGCCAACAGCGTGTGGAGTTCGAGCGCTGCGAGATTGGCGACCCAGACCAGCGAGGGCAGACTGTCGATGAGACAGAAGTCGATGTCCATTCCGCCCTGGCCGTGGGTGCTGCTGAGCCAATTGGGCCTATACGCCGGACAGGTCTTCTCGTAGAAGAACTCGCCCGCCACGCCGTCGGGATATCGCTTGAGCATCACCGGCCGGCCCGCCAAGTGCGGCAGGATGTGCGGGGCGACGCGCCGATAGTAGTCGATCACCTGGGCCTTGGTGAACCCCGTCTCGGGATAGAGGACCTTGTCGAGATTGCTCAGCTCGACCTGCCTGCCCTCGATGGCCACGATGGTGTTGGTCGCCATGGCGATCATCCTCGTAGGGTGTGCCGTGCACACCATCTCTTTCGTGATGAGAAGAATCGGTGTGCACGGCACACCCTACATCATCGCGCCCGCGTGCGAGCCAAACTCTCTTCCAGCGCCGCGACGAGGTCCTGGCCCTCTTCCTGCTCAGCGGGCTGCTCCTCAGTTTGCTCAGACGCCGCGACTGCGACGGTTCCCCGCTCTTTGGCCTTCTCTCGCAGATAGTCGAGCACCTGTTGTCGATGCTCGTCCACGTACCTCGCGGGCTCGTACGTTCCCTTCAGCTTCTCCATCACCACGCGGATCGCCTTGACTTTGGCGGGCTCGGCCTTGACCTCTTTCGGCCGGAAGTCCTCGCGATCGCCCACCTGCTCGGAGAAGTGCAGCATCATCAGATTCAAGACCCGCTCGCCCGCCCAGAGGGCGACCAGGTGCTCTCTGTCGTGGAGCACGAACTTCGCCAGGCCGGCCTTGCCCGTTTCGCGCAGCACCTCGACGAGCAGTTCGTAAGATCGCTCGCCGCCTTCGCGGGGAACCAGGTAATAGGGCCGGTCGAAGTAGACCGGATCGATCTCCGCGAAGTCCACGAACGAATCGATCGTGATCGCACGGCTTCGCTTGGGTTCCAGCGACTCATACTCCTCGTCGGTCACGATCACATAGCGATGGGGTTCGACCTCGTATCCGCCGACGATGTGCTCGGAATGGATCGGGCGATTGTCGACCGGGCAATACATCTGCCTCTGCAACGGCGCGTCGTCCCGCTCGTGCATGAGGCGAAACGCCACCCGCTGCTCGTGCACCGCCGGCACGATCTCCACCGGAATCGAAACCAGAACGAAATCCAGAGCGCCTGTCCAGAGGTGTTCCCAGCCCATTATGGTTCCTCCAGCGTCACGTCGCCGGCAGACTTGTCCGTCCGCAGGCCCTTGTACGCGGCCTGCTGGATCTGTCCGCCGGCGGGCCAGCGCCGGTACTCGACCTCCGCGACGTATCGCGGCGCAACGAACACTACGTCTTTCCTGTCGATCTCGTCGTCGAACGGACTCCGCTCCCGGCGGATCGGCTCCAGGCGGCTCAAGAGAATCTGATGGTTCGGCCCGCCGAACCCGGTGCCGGCGCCGCCGACGAATCGCAGCCGCATGCCCGAGTCGTACGCGCCCAATTGCAGCGAGCCGATCTTGTCCCGGCCTTGGACGCCGTACTTGAACCCGCCGATGACAAATTCCCGCGAGTTCACGACCTTGACCTTGCGCCAGTCGTCGCTTCGCCGGCCGGGCAGATAGAGGCTGTCGAGCCGCTTGCACATGATCCCTTCGAGTCCGTGCTTACGCGCGACTTCGAGAATCTCTCGGCCGTCGCCCCGATGGCTCGGCGGCACTCGGCAGGACGCGTGCTGAATGTTCAACTCTTCCAACATTGCCCGCCGGCGGTCGTAGGTCTTATCGAACAGCGTCGCGCCGTCGAAGTACAGCAGGTCGAAGACGTAGTAGTGAATGCGGATATGCGCGCGGGCCCGAAGCGAGCTGGGCTTGTCCACGTGCATTCTCTGCTGGAGCAGGGGAAAGCTCGGTCGGCCGTGCTCGTCGAGCGCGACGATCTCGCCGTCGAGAATCGCGTCGGCGCGAAGGCTCTGGCCCAGATCGTGCAGCTCCGGATAGCGGAATGTCACGTTCGCGAGACTGCGGCTCTCGATCCGAATGTGGGCGCCGTCCCAGCAGGCGATCGCCCGTACGCCGTCCCACTTGAACTCGAACCCCCAACCCTCGGATCGCTCGGGCAGCGCGCTGAGCCTGGCCAGGATCGGCTCCACGGATTGCGGCATGGCCTCGTTGCGACTGCGGCATTCGGGGCACAACCGGCCCGGCGGCTCGTTCATGCACGCCGGACAAACCAGCGTGTCGCACGTCCAGCACCGCCGGCCCTCGTCATAGTGGAACCGCTCGCCGCAGTGCTCGCACAGCATCTCGGAATTCTCTACGTCAATAGTCGTCATAGAGTTGATCTCAGGGGCTCTGCCCCCGA
>JBDKUU010000173.1:0-12589 GCA_039679525.1 Phycisphaerales bacterium
ACCGAATCCTGGTCGCCAGCAGCCCCAAGCTGCTCGACAAGGACACCGGCGACCTCTGGGACAGCGGCAAAGTCGTCTCGGAGCAGTCCAACCAGATCGCCTACGCCGGCAGGCCGCTCGAATCGCAAATGCGATGCTACTGGAAACTGCGGGCCTGGGACAAGGACGGAAAGCCCTGTTCCTGGAGCAAGCCGGCGTTCTGGACGATGGGCCTGCTGAAGCCCGAGCAGTGGAAGGCCAACTGGATCGGCTTCGACGCCTCTCGCCAGCGGGACCCGGAAGGACGGAAGGTCGACCTGTCCCTCGGTTCGTGGATCTGGCACGCCGGCGAGAACGCCAAGACCGCCGCCCCCGCTGCGACGCGGTATTTCCGCAGAAAGTTCGAAATCCCCCAGGACCGCGAGTTGGTCTCCGCGATGTCCGCAGTCTCCGTGGACAACGGCTTCACCCTGTACGTCAACGGCCGGCAGGTCGGCAACGGCAACAGCTTCAAAGAGGCGGTTCTCACGAACCTCGTCCAGTACCTGCACGGGGGCTCCAACGTGATCGCGATCGAAGCGAGGAACGAGGGCGACTCGACGAATCCCGCCGGGGTGCTGGCGGTACTCGTGCTCCGCTTCAAGACCGGCGAGCCCATCACGATCGTCTCGGACGAGCAGTGGTCGAGCTCCGCGAGCGTCACTTCCGGCTGGACGAGCAGTGTCTTCGACGAAACAGGCTGGCAGAAAGCCGAGAAGCTGGGCGCCTACGGCATCGGACCCTGGAACACGATCAACGTCGGACCGGCCGAACTGTTCCTGCCTCCCGCCCAGTTCCTTCGCAAGGAATTCTCCGTGGAGAAGCCCGTCAAGCATGCGACGGTCTACGCTTCGGCGCTCGGCAATTACGAGCTGTCCCTCAACGGTCAGCCGGTCGGCGACGCCTATTTCGCCCCCGGCTGGACCGACTACAACACCCGCGTCTACTATAACACCTTCGACGTCACCGACCAGTTGACCAAGGGCTTCAACACCCTCGCCGGCATCCTCGGCGACGGCTGGTACAGCGGCCACATCGGCTGGGGACGCCTCCGCGACCATTACGGCGCCAACACGCGTTTCGCGGCCCAATTGCAGATCGAATACGCCGACGGCAGCACGGAGACGATCGTCACGGACAAGACCTGGGTCGCCGCGACCGGCCCGATCCTCGAAGGCGACTTCCTCATGGGCGAAACCTACGACGCCCGCAAGGAGATGCCGGGCTGGAACACCGCGGACTTCAACGACGCCGCCTGGAAGCCGGTCGACGTCACTGAGAAGATCGACGCCAAAATCGAATCCTACCCCGGCGTGCCCGTCCGCAAGTTCCAGGAAATCGAGCCTGTGAAGATGACCGAGGCCACGGACGGCGTCTGGATCTACAACATGGGCACCAACTTCGCGGGCTTCGTCCGACTGAGGGTCCGCGACGCCCAGCCGGGACAGAAGATCGTCCTGCGATTCGCCGAGCGGCTCAATCCCGACGGCACGATCTACACGACCAACCTGCGAGGCGCCCGCGCGATCGACACCTACATCTGCAAAGGCGACGGCATCGAGGTCTGGAAGCCCCGCTTCACGTTCCACGGCTTCCAGTACGTCGAGCTGACAGGTTATCCCGGCAAGCCCGATCTGGGCGACGTCACCGGCATCGAGCTGACCAGCGCGACCCCTGTCGTCGGCCGCTTCGCCTGCTCGGACCCGATGGCCAACACGCTCTACCACAACGTCTGCCAGACCCAGCGAGCCAATTTCATCGACATTCCGACCGACTGTCCGCAGCGCGATGAGCGACTGGGCTGGATGGGCGACGCACAAATCTACGTCCGCACCGCCACGTTCAACACGGACGTCGCTGCGTTCTTCACCAAGTGGGCCGTGGACGTCGAGGACGCCCAACTCGAGAACGGCGGCTTCTCCGACGTCTCGCCCCGCAAGGTGGCCGAGGGCGGCGGCACCGCGGCCTGGGGCGACGCCGGCGTGATCTGCCCCTGGACGATCTACAAGGTCTACGGCGACACGCGAATCCTCGCGGAACGCTATGACTCGATGCAGAAATGGATCGAGTACTGCAAGGGCACGACGAAAGGCACACTGCTGCGGCCCGCCGAGGGCTACGGCGACTGGCTGAGCATCCGGGCCGACACGCCCAAGGACGTCCTGGCCACCGCCTACTTCGCCCAGAGCACCCGCCTGGTCGCCGAGATCGCGGGCGTCCTCGGCAAAGAAGACGATGCCAAGAAGTACCAGCAACTCTTCGAAGACATCCGCAAGGCCTTCAACGCCGCGTACGTCTCCGCCGACGGCCGGATCAAGGGCGATACGCAGACCGTGTACGTCCTGGCCCTGGCCTTCGATCTGCTGCCCGAGCCGATGCGGGAACCCGCGGCCAAGCGCCTCGTGGACAACATCAGCAGCCGCCAGTGGCACCTCTCGACCGGGTTCGTGGGCACCAAGGACCTGATGGCCACGCTGAACGCCATCGGGCAGACGGACGTCGCCTACCACCTGTTCCACAACGAGACGTTCCCGTCCTGGGGCTTCTCGATCCAGCACGGGGCCACGAGCATCTGGGAACGCTGGGACGGCTGGACGCCAGAGAAAGGCTTCCAGGACCCCGGCATGAACTCGTTCGCCCACTACTCGTTCGGCGCGGTCTGCGAGTGGATGTTCCGGACCATCGGCGGCATCGACACCGAAGGGCCCGCCTACAAGAACATCGTCATTCGCCCGATCCCCGGCGGACGCCTGTCCTGGGCCAGGACGAGCTACGATTCCATCCAGGGCAAGATCGCTACGGCCTGGAAGATCGACGGCGACAGCCTGAAGCTGGACGTCACCGTCCCGGCCAACACGACCGCGACGGTCTACATTCCCGCCGCCGACGCCGCCGGCGTCCGGGAAGGCAAGAAACCCGCCGCGCAGGCCGAGGGCGTCCAGTCGATCGGCACGCAGGACAAAACGGCCCTCCTCAAGATCGGCTCCGGCACGTACCATTTCACCTCCCAGATGCCGTAACCGCCCCCCAGGCCCATTCTGAATCCTCAAGCCCCCTGCCTCCAGGGGGCTTTTTTCGTTTGGGGCATCTGTGAAAACGAATGGACCGGCCTTCCGAGAGAGAAGCCAGCCTGCGATGTGGGGCCGGTCCTCCGGACTGTCATTCCCGCGAAAGCGGGAGTCCATTCCCGGGTCTCAACCCTTGTTGTTCTACACGTCTCTGGTGGGCTGGGCACGCCTGCGGCGGACGCGTGAGAAGGAAGAAACGGACCAATGCGGAATCCTCCGGATCGCCGCTGCGCGACGGGCCGGCGGGCATCTTGCGCTTTACGCCAATGGCACGATTCTGGAAGAGAACAACCGACGCGGACCCGCTCCAGGGCGATGCGCAGCATCGTTCTCGTGCTGGTGGCCCAAAGCGGTAAACTTCCTACGCAGGTCCGCTTCGGGCCTGCATTCCGCCTCGCGGAGTAGGAACCTCTCTCGCTTGTCCAGGGGTTTTCGGTCTGCCAGAGCATCTGGGCGCATTCTCGTTTGTGAGAGTCCTTCCTTGATTGAAGACCCACGACACGGTATACTCAATGCTGTCCTCACCTGGGGGCCCGGCCCCAGGTGAGGCGATTTCAGCGAGATTCGAGATAGGGAGGAATGCCATGTGCAGGAGACTCGTTTCGCTGTCGGTCGCGTTTGTCGCGGCGACGTCGTATGTGGCCAATGCCCAGGTCATGACGGGGGTCTATCGCCGCAATCCCAATGCCCTCAGCAGCCAGGTTCAGGTGCGGATCGCTCCGCAACCCCTGGCGGACGGCGTCATCCCGTATGGCGATCGAACCCACGTATTCGCGGCCGTCCCCAAGTCCCTGGCCGGGGCCCAGTACGTCCTGACCGCCATGGAGGACAAGGACAATCCGAATTACGAGCTGATCGTCACAATCAAGGAGGCCGGAACGCTGTACCTGTTCATCGACACCCGCGTCGGCACGAACCTCCACACCTCGGCGGTCACCGCGAATCCAGTCGCAGCGGGAATGAGCTGGGTGTCGCAACTTGGCTTCATCAATACGGGGATGCAGGTCGCCCTGGATGAGCTGGCGGATGGGACTATCGACACTTTCTTTTCCGTGTTCTCCCTCCAGGCGACCCCGGGCACTCTGGTCCTGAAGGCACAGAACGACAGGTTCGCCGGCGGTCCGCGAGACAGGGTCATGTACGTCGTGGCCGCCCAGGTGGTCCACAAAGCGACGAATCCCGTCCCGGCCGATGGCGGCCAGGTGGCGGCTCCGCCTTTGCTGCGATGGACGCCGGGAATCGACGCCGTCGCTCACAAGGTGTACGCGGGCCTTGAACTCCCGCTGGACGAGGGCGATCTTGTGGCGACCGATCTGGCCGTGCCCTATCTTCAGTGGACCGGGGATCTGGTCGCCGGCACACGGTATTACTGGCGGGTGGACGAGATCACGCCGAGCGCGGTCGTCACAGGCGACGTGTGGACCTTCCGGGCTGCATCCGCAACCGCCTTCGACCCTGTCCCGGCCGACGGGGCCGCGTGGGTGGATCTGGACGCGTCGCTGAGCTGGGAGCCGGGCAAGGACGCGGTTCTGCACGATCTGTACTTCAGCACCAATCGAACCTCTGTCGAGAACGGGGCCGCAAGCGTCTATCGAGGGACTCATTTCTTCACGACATGGACGCCGCCCGCCCTCCGGAAGAACGCGGCCTATTTCTGGCGGGTCGATGAGATCGCCGCGGATCATTCCCGCGTCGTCGGCCCGATATGGTCTTTCACGACCGTTCAGAGCATTCCGATCGACGATCCGAATCTGCTCGGCTGGTGGAAGATGGACGAGGGGGCCGGCGCGAAAGCCGTGGACTGGTCCGGCCACGACCGGCACGCCCGACTCGCCGATCCGGCGCCGACGTGGGCCGCGGGATTCCTGGGCGGGGCCCTGCGATTCGCAGGCAGCGGCCAGAGCGTCATGTATGACGATGGCTCGTTCCTCAACGGACTGGACGCTCTGACGATCACGGCCTGGGTCAAATCGGACGTCACGAACACCGACAAAGGCGTCCTCATCTTCGAGGCTCCAATCGGCGAAGACGACAGAGATCTGCGATATGACGCGGACGGCCTCCTCGGCGGCGGCCGCAACGTGATCAAGACGGGCGTCGCCGTCGCCGAAGGCGGCACGGTCAACGTCGTTCAGTTGGAGAGTTCGGACAACCGCCAAACCACCGACTGGCAGCATCTGGCGATGGTCTGGAGCAGCGGGCAGGCTCTGAAGCTCTACATCGACGGCGAGCTCGATTCCCCCACCGCCGTTACGGCCCCGGCCACAGGTCGCTTGGCAGGCTACTCCACGATGATCATCGGCAAATCCAGCAAGGATGCCGCCGGGTCTTCGTGGCAGGGCCTGATCGACGAGATCCGCATCTACGACAAGGCTTTGACCGAGGCCGAAATCCGGGCCACGATGCGAAGCGATCCGTTGCTCGCCTGGGCCCCTCACCCCGCCAACGGCGTCACGGCCGCTGTGTTCACCGCCCTGCCTCTCACGTGGCAGCCCGGCGACGAGGCGATCGCGCACGACGTCTACCTGGGCAAGGATCGAACGGCCGTGAGCGAGGCGACTTCGACGGATGCGACAGGGATCTATCGCGGCAGGCAGACCGACGCGAGCTACACGCCGGTCGAGCCGGTCGATCTGTGCGTGAGATACTACTGGCGAGTCGACGAGGTCAACGCCGACGGCAGCGTCAGCCAGGGTTTCGTCTGGGACTTCATGCTCGACGACTGATTCAGCAGATCGTGGAAGTAGTCCCAGAGCCAGGACTTCGTGCCGTCCGGGCGGATGAGCCAGAAGCCCCGGACCGCGTCGTTGCTCTTGACCGGGGGCTTGGCGTTCGGGTCCTTCATCTCGTTGCAGTAGAGCTGCCAATAGATGACGTAGGGACAGCCCCAGTCCAGGCCGGTCCGGACCGCGTTGGGCACGGCGGTGCGGATCTGGTCGAGCGTGTAGCCGCTCTCCGGCATGCCGAACTCGCCGATGTAGACGTTGTGATTGCCGAAGTCGGAACTGTCCGGCGTGTTGGCCGCGATGAAGTCCAGGGCCTGCCGCAGGACGTTCGGGTCCGCGTAATGCTCGGTGGCCGCGTCCCAGGCCGAGTACGAGACCAGGTCCAGATGCGTCTTGGGCAGGACCTTGTTGACCATGTTGGGAAAGCCCTCGCGCATCGACTGGACCACGCGGTTGACCTCGGCGGCGTGATAGACGTGGACACCCTGCTGCCCCACTTCCGCCCGGGCCCGATCGACGCCGGCCTGGCGGGCGTTGAGCCACTCGATCATGTTCTGGAAGGCCGAGTCGGCCGGCTTGGCGTTCCCGTCGTAGTTGCCGCGGACCATCCAGTCGCCCTCCCAGTGCTGCAGGACGAAGGTCTTGCCGGTGTTCTTGTAGCGAGTCAGCAGGTATTTGGCCAGTTCGTAGAACTGCCGCTGCTCGTCCTTCTTCTGCTCGTCATCGATGCCGGCCCGCCAGTATCCGTCGTCGCGGCCGAGCGACGTGACCACCATGACGTACGTCGTGAAAGGCTTGTCGAACAGATCCTGGTAGTACGGCGTCTGGGCCCCTTCGACGAGCGAGTCGGCCTTGGGCCACTTCGAGTTGTACGGATAGACGCCGTCCGGATGCTCGTGGCGTTTCCCGTAGAACCAGACCTTGATCACCCGCGAGCCCAGGGCCAGGATCTGGTCGGCGCCTTCGTTGAGAAAGTCCTTGTCCGTAAGGTAGTACCGTCCGGCGACATGGACCACGCCGACGGTGTCCCGGACATCCTTCGCCATGACTGCGCAGGCCAGCGTCAGACAGAAAATCAATGAGCAGCGTCGAATCATCGGAGATTCCTCCAACCAAGCCTATCTTTGCGCCACGGCCCGGAAACTCTCACCGGCGGCTTCGATCGTCCGCTCGATGTCCTGTTTCGTGTGGGCCAGCGAGACGAACATCGCCTCATAGGCACTGGGGGCCAGGTAGACGCCGCGATGGAGCATCTCCGCGAAAAACTTCTTGAACGCGGCGATGTCGGTCGCGCGGACGTCGTCGAAGTTCCGCACGGGCTTGTCCGTGAAAAAGCAGCTCAAGAGCGACCCAACGCGATTGATCGTGACCGACACGCCGGCCGCTCGCGCCGCCTGTGCCAGCCCGGCCTCGAGATCGGCGGCCGAGGATTCGAGCGTCGCATAGATCCCATCCGTCCCATGGGTCCCATTCGTCCCAGCCTTCGCCAGAATCTCCAGCGTGGCGTTGGCCGCGGCGGTCGCCAGCGGATTGCCGCTCAGAGTGCCCGCCTGGTAGACGTGTCCCAGCGGAGCCAGCAGATCCATGATCTCGGCCCGTCCGCCGCAGACGGCCAGGGGCATCCCCCCGCCGACGATCTTGCCCAGGCAGGTCAAATCGGCCTGGACGCCGTAGCGTTCCTGGGCCCCGCCGAAGGCCACGCGGAAGCCGCTGATGACCTCGTCGAAAATCAGCAGCGAGCCGTTCTCATGGCAGAGCCGTCGCAAGCCTTCGAGATAGCCCGGCTCCGGAGCCACCACGCCCATGTTCGCGGCCACCGGCTCGACCAGCACCGCGGCGATCTCGCCGGCCTGCTTGCGGAAGGCCTGCTCCAGCGTCTCAAGATCGTTGTACGGCACGACCACTGTCAACGCCGCCAGGGCCTCGGGCACGCCGGGACTGGCGGCCGTGCCCCGCTCGGCCAGGCCCGACCCCGCCACGACCAGCAGCGAATCGCTGTGGCCGTGATAACAGCCGGCCATCTTGACGATCGTATCGCGGCCCGTATAGGCGCGGGCCAGCCGGATCGCGGTCATCACGGCCTCGGTCCCGCTGCTGAGCAGGCGGAGTTTCTCGATAGAGCCGAACGCCCGAACGATCCGCGAGGCCAGCTCCGTTTCGGCCGTCGTCGGGGCGCCGAACGACGTGCCCCGCCGGGCCGCGGCCTCGATGGCGGCGACCACGGCCGGGTGCGCATGTCCGAGAATCATCGGACCCCAGGATCCGACGTAATCGAGGTATTCGTTCCCGTCGATATCGAATATTTTGGAGCCCTTTGCCCCGGCGACGAACAAGGGGTTCATGCCCACCCCGCCGAACGCCCGAACGGGCGAATTCACCCCGCCCGGCATGTACCGGCGGGCCTGCTCAAACGCTTCGATGGATTTGTGATTTACCATTTACAATTTGCCAATTCCTGTTTACTATATACGTTTCTGTCGTCTGAGGCCTCCGAACGGCAGGAGCCCAGTGGATTGTAGATGGCAGCGAACAGCCGGTAAATAGGTAATCACAACAGTTCAGTCGAAATAGGCAGTGGGATTCCTATGAGCTTGATGAAGTGGATGCGGAAGAACAACAAGAAGTTGATGGCCGTCGTGGTCATCGTCCTGATGATCGCCTTCATCGGGGGCTCGGCGTTCAGCGCCCTGATGCGTGGCAGCGGCGGAGCCAACGCCGCCGTCGCGTATTACGACTCCCGACAGAAGATCACGCACATCGACCGCCAGGTGGCCGATCAGCAGCTCAAGCTCCTGGAGGAGCTCGGGGCCGCAGATCTGCTGCGACGCCAGGACCTGCGAGGCCTCCTGCTGGCCGAGCTGCTCTTCACGCAGAGCCGGGATTCGGCGGGCGTGATGGAGATGGCCCGACAGACGATCCAGAGAAACCAGTACCGCATCAGCGACAAGCAGCTTCGCGACCTCTACGACAGCCGCGAGGGTGTGCCGAGCGACATCTATTGGATCCTGCTCCGCGAGGAGGCCCGATCCGCCGGCATCTACGTGTCCGGCCAGGAAGTCGGCCAGATGCTCGGCCGGAGCATGGGCCAGAACTACTCCGAGATGATGCGGACCTGGGTCAACCGCTACGCAGTGCCTGAGGAGCGCATCCTCGAGACCTACGGCAAACTGATCGCGGTTCTGCAGTACGCCCAGATCATCTCGTCCATGGAAGACGTGACGGCTTCTCAGGTCCGCCATATGGCCAACCAGGAGTCCGAGTCGCTGGACAGCGAGTACGTGAAGCTCGACGCGTCCGCGTTCGCCGACAAGCAACAGATCCCCTCGGCGGAAGCCATCACCCAGCAGTTCGGCCAGTACAAGGCCAACGTTCCGGGCGCGGTGAGCGACGCCAATCCCTTCGGCTTCGGCTATCGTCTGCCCGATCGCGTGCAGTTCGACTACGTCGTCCTGAAGCTGTCCGACGTCGGCGGCGTCATCAAGCAACCCACCGAAGAAGACGCCGAGCAGTACTATCAGCAGAATCGCTCCCGGCAGTTCACCGAGAAGGTCGCGTCCGACCCGAACGATCCGAACTCGCCGCAGGTCGACAAGGTCAAGAGCTACATCGAGGTCGCCGACGAGATCATGGGCCAGTTGCGGCGTCAGCGAATCGTGGCCAAGGCCGAGCAGATTCTCCAGGAGGCCAAGGGCATCGCCGACGCCAATCTGCCCCGGGCCGTCGACGGCAACGAGCCGTCGCTCGAACAGCGCAAGGCAAAAGCCGTCAGCTACGGCAAGATCGCCCAGGACCTCACGGCCCGGTACAGCATCCCGCTGTACAGCGGCACGACGGGCCAGCTCAGCGCCGCCGACATCCGGGGCGACAAGTACCTCCGGCGGATGTATCTGACGAACTATGGGTACAATCCGATTCCGCTGCCGACGGTCCTGTTCTCCGTCAAAGCCTTCGGAGACAGCGCCACGATCCTGCAGTCCGGAGCCCCGACGCAGATGTACGGCACCGTCGGCCCGGCGAGAGACCCCATGTCCGCCTCGGCCCCGGACGTCAGCAATCAGATCATGATGATCGCGAGGGTCGTCGCGGCCGAGCCCGACGCAGCCCCCGCGAACGCCGACGTCAGCTACAGCACCCAGACGCTCAATCTCGGCGACCCGTCCGCACAGCAGAACAAACTGTTCTCCGTCAAGGAGCAGGTTGTGAAAGATCTCCAGACCCTGGCCGCCTGGGACACGACGGGGGCCAAGGCCGCGGAGTTCATGGCGATGGCCACCAAGGACGGCTGGGACCAGGCCGTGAACCAGTTCAACAAGCTCTACGGCGCCCAGGCCAAGGCCGACCCCAACGATCCGAACGTGTTCAAGCTGGATCGCCGCATGGGCGTGCAGCGGATCGGGACCGCCGACCTGGAGGTCCTGGCGACGCAACTGTCCAACACGCCGGGCGGCGAAAGCTATCTGAACCAGGCCCGCGATGAGAGCCTGTTCGCGAACCGTCTCTTCTCGCTCGCTTCTCCGGAAGGCAACGGCGCCCCGCAGCTGCCCAAGATCATGGAGTTCAAGCCCGATCGCAGCTACTACGTGATCAAGAGCCTGAACGTCCAGCCGCTCTACCAGGAGCAGTTCCAGAAGATGAAGGGCATGGTGATCGGCCGCGAGGAGTACGGCCAGACCCAGAGCCTGGCCGTGGTGCATTTCAACCCCGCGAACATCCTCAAACGGATGAACTTCCAGTGGGCCAAGCCCGCGGACGAGCCGGCCAAGAACAAGGCGAAGAAGGAGTCGAAGGACGCGTCGTAATGGGACAGTCGTGGAAGGAGAATCACGCTCTGTACCTGATCGTCGTCGGGGCTGCGGCGTGGCTTGTGCCGGGTGGCGGACACTACGTCCTCAATGAGAAGAAGCGGGCCGCCGTCATCTTCACGATGGTCGTCTTGACGTTCCTCGTGGGGCTGTACGTCGGCTCGATCGGCGTGATCGATTCGATCAACGCCAAGCCCTGGTACGCCGCCCAGGTGATGAACTCGCCGGTGGTGATCGTTCTGGGCTCCCACGTCGCCAGCCTCGAGGGTCAGGCCCAGAAGGCGGCGGCCGGCGGCCGGGAGCCTTCGACGCCCCCCTACCGGGTCTACGGCCGGGCCAACGAGATCGGCCAGATCTACACGAGCGTCGCAGGATTGCTCAACCTGCTGTGCATCGTCAACGCCATCTATGTGGCCCACCTGCGGGCCGTTGGGGAGGCGAAGGCCTGATATGACGAGTCTGACGATATGCCTGCTGGCCAGTTTCACGACTCCGATGCGCGTCGGCACGGACCCGGCGTCCATGCTCTGGCTGCTGCCGCTGACGGCGGCGATCGCCATCGTCTACAAAGCGACCAAGGTGGCCCGGATTCAGTCCTGGCCCTTCGTCCGGGAGACGGCGGGCCTCTTCGGATCGATCATCGTGTTCATCGTGGTGGCCGCCGTGATTCTCTATGCCCTGGCGTGGATCGTCACGGGGGAACTGCCGGCGCTGCTCAACAGCTCAGCCTTCTAACCTGTATCCGTCGGAAGCTAAGCGGGTTGACAGAAGTCCTTGGACAGTCCGGCGTGCACCCCATGTCATCGAAATCCGAAATTCGAAGCACGAAATTCGAAACAAGCACAAATGACCGAAATCCGAAATTCAAAACAGGCTCTCGATCCGCGACAGCGTTTTGAACATTCGTATTTTGGATTTTGAATTTGTTTCGAAATTCGAATTTCGTGCTTCGGATTTCGACTCGGGTCCGCCTTGTCAAAGTACTTCTGCTGACTTGTTCAGGGCCGCTCAGCTCGCTTCCTGCACAGCGGGCTTTCGCACGATCCCCAGCTCCGCGAGGGCATTGTACGCCGCCTTCTGCTCGGCTTCCTTCTTATTGGCACCCCAGGCGCTGGGGAAGTGCCGTTGGTCGATGACGACCTCGGATTCGAAGCACTTGTTGTGATCGGGCCCCTTCTCGTCCAGAAGAACGTAGCTCGGCGACGCGCTGAACTGTTCCTGGGCGTGCTGCTGCAAGAGGGACTTGTAGTTGCCGTGGGCCTCCTCCGAATCGATCTCGTCGAGGAAGGTCGCGAAGTTCCGCAGGATGAAATCCCGCGTGGGTTCGAAGCCGCTGTCGATGTACAACGCGGCGATCACCGCCTCGAGCAGCCCGGCCGCCAGGGACATGGGGAACGATTTGTGCGACGACATCCCCTTGCCGACGACCAGGTACCGCGGCAGGTTGAGCCGTTTCGCCACCTGAGCGCAGGTCCCGCGGGAAACCAGCATGCTCTTCATCTTCGTCAGCTCCCCTTCGGGATAGCTGGTGAACTTCTCGAAGAGCCTCTGGCAGATGACGATCGAAAGGATCGCGTCGCCCAGGAACTCCAGCCGTTCGTTGCTGTCCAGCCGGTTGTCGACGGAAGAAGAATGCGTGAATGCCTTGACCAGGATGGCCTGGTCCGAGAACTGATGTCCGAGGATCTGCTCGATCTGCTGCAGAATATCTGTATCCATTGCCTCTAAAACGCAACTGGACCCACGCCCGATCCGGGCGCAGGTCGCCACACGATTTCACCAATGCCCCGCGAGCAGATCACGAACACCGCTCCGCCAAGCGATCTTCGTGATACGCTCCGCTAAAGGCAAACTACTGTCTATCGATCCAATGCGACTGCAGGCGGCTGGTTGTCCGATCCGCCTGCAGACGCCGTTATGCTTATGACGGGAATCCCGTCCGCCTCTTTAGCTCACCATCTGAAGGCTGGCCAGG
>JBDKUU010000174.1:0-8690 GCA_039679525.1 Phycisphaerales bacterium
CACAGAAGGCCCCCGGCGAGTGGAACCACTATGTGATCACCTGTCTCGACAACAAGGTCTACGTGAACCTCAACGGCCAGGACGTCATCGACATGGACCTCGATCAGTGGACCGAGGCCCACAAGAATCGCGACGGCACGCCGAACAAGTTCACCACGGCCTACAAGGACATGCCTCGCGAAGGAAACCTCGGCTTCCAGTATCACGGCAATCCGGTGTGGTTCAAGAACCTCAAGATCCAGTCCCTTGACTAAAGGGTGTTTGCGATGAAAGCTGAAAGACCGATTATCGTCGGGGGATTATTCCTGATCGCGGCGGCGCTGACGCTGAGTCTGGCGTCCGCGCGTGCGGGCGAAACGTCCGACGGCTGGACGCCGCTTTTCAACGGCAAGGACCTCTCCGGCTGGGATGGCGATCCGCGTCTCTGGTCCGTCAAGGACGGCGTCATCCGCGGGGAAACGACCGCCCAGAACCCGACGCAGAACAACACGTTCCTCGTCTATCGCGGCGGCAAGTTCGACGACTTCGAGCTGAATGTGAAATTCCGCCTCTTGAGCGGCAATTCCGGCGTTCAGTATCGCAGCAAGGAATTCGACAAGTGGCGGATCGCCGGCTATCAGGCGGACATTCTCGATGACCTGAACTTGGTCGGTTTCCTCTATCACGAGGGCGGTCGCGGCTTCCTGGCGACCCTCGGCGATTTCACGGTCGTCGATGGGCCGGACAAGAAGCGGGTCATCGGCAACGTCAACGACAAAAAGGCTCTGGCCGATGCCGGTTTCTACAAAGCGAAGGATTGGAACGAGCTCCTGATTGTCTGCCGGGGCAACCACATCAGCCACTATCTCAATGGCTACCAGACGATAGAGCTGATCGACAACGATCGGCCCACGAATCCGGACGATCCGAAGGATCAGAACGGGTCTGCACGGACCGGGCTGCTGGCTCTGCAACTCCACGCGGGTCCGCCGATGGCGGTCGAGTTCAAGGACGTGCGGATCAAGAAGATCCCGCCCGTCTACGGCGACGCCGTGCCGGTCTTCAACGGCAAGGACCTCAGCGAATGGCAGGCCAAGGGCGACTCGGGCAAGGCCAACAAGTGGGCTGTCGGCAAGGCGAAGGTCTCGTCGAGCGATCCCAAGATGCTCGAAAAGGTCGAGGGTTCCGGCGAGTTGATCAACCTGACGCCGGCCCACGGCGAGAGCCAGGACCTCTATTCCAAGGCCAAGTTCGGGGATTGCCGGATCGAGGTCGAGGTCATGGTTCCGCAGGGCTCGAACTCCGGCGTCTACGTGATGGGCGAGTACGAGGTCCAGGTCCTCGACAGCTATGGCAAGACCGAGGTTGGCAGCGGCGACATGGGCGCGATCTACGGCGGCTTCTCTCCGCCGGTCAACGCGTCCAGGAAGCCCGGCGAGTGGCAACAGTACGTGATCGAGTGGCGGGCCCCGAAGTTCGACGCGACGGGCAACAAAGTCAAGAACGCCGAATTCGTCAAGGTCGAGCTCAACGGCCGGGTCCTGCACAAGAACCTGGTCATGCCGGGCCCGACCCCGGGCGGTGTGACGGGCAAAGAGGCCGCGACAGGCCCCTTGATGTTCCAGGGCAATCACGGTCCCGTCGCGTATCGCAACATCATTGTCGAACCTTTGAAATAGGAAATCCTAAGTGCGAAGTGTCAAGTTTGGAGCAGGAGCCGGCCTCTTCAAACTTCAGACTTGAAACTCGACACTCACTGTATTGGCGTGCCTGTCGTTATGGGACGCAGGGAAAAAACGGCAACTTCCCTTGACAGTCGTTTTCGCTCCCTTCATAATGACGGGCTAACTCAAGTACATGGTCGTGAACTGCAAAGTTCAATTATTGGAGCAAGTAGAGGTACAATGAGCGAGTCAAAAACACAATCCGGAATCAACAGACGCAGCTTCCTGCGTTCCACAGCAGCGGTCGGCGCCGGCTTGGCCTTTGCGCCGCGGATGTTTGCGGCGGCCAGCGGCGGCGAGAAGGACATCAACGTGGCACTGCTCGGCGCCGGCGCCGAGGGCCAGATCCTGATGGAAGCCTGCCGTAAGATCCCCAACATCAAGTTCAAAGCCGTCTGCGACATTTGGGAAGCGTACAATCAAAAACGCGTGTCGCGGCTCCTCGACCGCTACGGCCATCCGAACAATACGTACGTCGACTACAAAGAGATGCTCGACAAGGAGAAGGGCAAGATCGACGCGGTCATCATCGCGACGCCCGACTTCTGGCACGCCGAGCACGCCATCGCCTGCATGGAAGCCGGCCTGGACGTCTACTGCGAGAAGGAAATGTCCAACGATCTGGCCAAGGCCAGGCAGATGGTCGAGGCCCAGAGAAAGACGGGCAAGCTCCTCCAGATCGGCCATCAGCGCCGCAGCAATCCGCGGTACAAGCACTGCTACAACAAGATCCTCACCGAGGGCAAGATGCTCGGCCGGATCACGACGATCAACGCGCAGTGGAATCGCGGCGTCCAGGAGCCTCTGGCCTGGCCGAAGAACGCGGCGATCGACGACGCCACGCTCAACAAGTTCGGCTTCGCGTCCATGGACGCGTTCCGGAACTGGCGATGGTACAAGAAGCTTGGCGGCGGCCCCATCGTGGACCTGGGCTCGCACCAGATCGACATCTTCGCCTGGTTCCTCAACAGTCTGCCGAAGGGCGTCATCGCCAGCGGCGGCACCGACTACTACGACAAGAAGACCCACGAGTGGTACGACACGGTCATGACCATCTTCGACTTCGAGACGAAAGAGGGCATGGCCCGCGCCTACTACCAGGTGTTGACGACCAACAGCTACCAGGGATATTACGAAGTCTTCATGGGCGACCAGGGCTCGCTGGAGCTCTCGGAATCGTCCTCCCGCGGGTCCGTCTACAAGGAGCAGAGTTCTCAGACCGACTGGGACAAGTGGGTCAAGCTCGGCTTCGTCAAAGAGCCCAAGAAAGAAGAGAAGAAGGCCGACGCCACGGTGGCGGTGGACGTTCGCGAGACGGGAGCCCCGCCGGCCTACGAAATCCCCGTGACGATGGAAGGCAAGCCGTACCACCAGCCGCACCTGGAGAACTTCTTCAACGCCATTCGCGGCAAAGAGAAGCTCAATTGCCCGGGAGAAGTTGGCTACGAGACCGCCGTGATGGTCCTGAAGGTCAATGAGGCTGTGGAGGCCCAGCGCAGGGTCGAGTTCAAGCCGGAAGATTTCAAGGTTTGAAGTCGGGCGCAAGTCATCCGTTTGCATTCGAGGTCCGCTGCCGGCTGTGAGCCGGCAGCGTAGAAAGGAATTGATACAGCCTTGAAACGAAGACTGATTGCAGCACTCGTCGTATCGTCGGTGTTGTCGTCGGCGGCCCTCGCCGCCGAGAAGGCTGCCAAGCTGCTCGGCGACGAGAGCGACGGGAGCCGGGCCCAGCCGATTCACCGGATTCCGTTGTTCGCCGAAAACGACAAGGGCGAAAAAGGTCCTCAAGTCGATCCGAACGATCCGATGGCCATGCCGTTCTCCACGCGGTTCACGTGCGGAGAATGTCACAGTTACGGCGTGATCCGTGGAGGCTGGCACTTCAACTCGGTGGACAGCAACGTCCCCGCCGGCCGCCCGGGTGAGCCGTGGCTGTATTTCGATTCGAAGCTGGGCATTCAATTGCCGCTGTCGTACCGGGCCTGGCCGGGGGCCTATCGGCCCTCGCAGTTCGGAATGACCGACGTGGAGTTCACGAAGATCTTCGGCCGGCATATGCCCGGCGGCGGTCCGGGGGAAATCCCCGCGACGGACTCCGAGGCGATCGGCGCTCAGTACACCTCCGGAAAGCTGGAGGTCAACTGCCTGGCGTGTCACAACGCGGACCCCGGGCAGGACCAGGGCAGCCCCGTCGGCTATGCGATCCAGGTGAGCAAGAGCAACTTCCGCTGGGCGGCCGCGGCCTCGTGCGAGTTCGCCGACGTCAGCGGTTCGGTGGCGGACGCCAGTCCGACGTACGATCCGTTCCTGCCCGATGAGACGGATGAGAAGGCGCCCCGCGTTACGTACGACAAGAAGGCGTTCGACGCCAAGGGCGCCGTGTCCATGAACATCGTGCGGGAGGCTCCGAAACAACGGTGCTACTTCTGCCACAGCGACCTGTTCGGCGGCGAGAACGGGGAGAAGCCGGAGAAGTGGTGCGCCGATGAGGACATCCACCTGACCGCCGGCCTCACCTGCGTGGACTGCCATCGCAACGGCGTGGGCCACGATATCGTCAGGGGTTACGACGGCGAGGCTGTGGTCTCCAAGAACGGAATGGCCGCCGCGACGTCGTGTCGCGGGTGCCATCTCGGCGACGAGCACGGCAAGCGAGAGACCGGCGGCCGCCTCGGGGCCCCGGTGCCCCTGCACAAGGGCATCCCGGCCGTCCACTTCGAGAGACTGACCTGCACCGCGTGTCATTCCGGCCCCTGGCCGACGGAGAAACCCGTGCTGGCCAAGACGTCGCGGGCGCACCGCCTGGGGACGATCAACGTCAACAAGGAGCCGCGGGTTCTGCCGCACATTCTGGCCCCTGTCTTCGTCAAGGAAGCGTCGACCGACGCGAACAGCCCCGCCAAGATCGGGCCGCACAAAATGGTTTGGCCGTCCTTCTGGGGCGTCATGGACGCGAACGATGGGGTCAAGCCCGTCGAGCTGGCCGTGGTCACCAAGGCGGTCGGCGGCGTGTTGAAGGACGCCGCGGCTGCCGAGGGTGGCGATTGGGGTCCGGTGAAGGAAGAGCAGGTCGGACAGGCGTTGAAAGCCCTTGCGGAAGCGGGGCAGACGAAGCCCGTGTACGTGACCGGCGGCCTGTTGTACGAACTCGATGAGAAGGGGGCTTTGAAGAGCCGCGAAGGTCATCCGGCCGCCGCCCCGTACGCGTGGGCGATGGCTCACAACGTTCGGCCTGCGGCTCAGTCGCTGGGTGTCGGCAAGTGCACCGTGTGCCACTCGACAAACTCGCCGTTCTTCTTCGGCAAGGTGGCCGTGGATTCGCCGATTGTCTCCGTCAGCAATCTGATGAAGACGCAGTACGAGTTCCAGAAGGCGTCGCATGCCCGCACGTGGTTCTTCGCCTTCTCGTTCATCTTCCGTCCGTGGTTCAAGATCATCGCGATCGGCTCGTGCGCCGTGATCGGCATCGTCCTGCTGCTCTACGGGCTCAAGGCCCTTGGCGCGGTGGCCAAGGTGCTGTCCGAACAGGATTGAACGAATCGATGATTGATAATGGATGATGGACGGTCGCCAATAATCCATCATCAATAATCCATAATCAATGGACAGGTGCTCAGGATGTTTCAAACGGTTTCGATCGTCGCTCTCTTGGTGACATTCGTCGGTATCGCCATGCACTGGGTTTTGACCCCGGCCGGCGGTCCCCGCTGCCCCGTCTCCGGCGGCATCCACGTGTTCAGTCTGCTGCTGATCGAGCAGCGGTCCAGTTTCCTGGGCGCTCTGAAGAAGCTCTGCTACCTGGTGGCGATGTTCTGCTTCCTCGTCCTGGCGGTCACGGGGTTCTACCCGACGCTGGTCAAGGGCACGAACATCTCGGGATTTCTCATGTACATCCACGCCACGTTCGCCCCGGTCTTCGCCCTGTGCCTGGCGATCCTGGCGGTCACTTGGGCGGGCGGCTACCGGTTCGCGGCGTCCGACTGCCCGTGGCTGATCCGGCTGCTTCGTCGAGTGACGCGGCTTCGCCTGCCGGCCGACGACCGGTCCTGGTCGTGCTCGCTGGTGGTCTACAAGCTGACCTTCTGGTTGATTCTGTTCCTGGCCCTGCCCCTGATCCTGTCGATCGTCGTGAGCATGTTCCACCTGCTGGGGACCGATTGGCAGCACCTGACGCTGGCGACGCACCGCTGGACCAGCTTGGTCTTCGCGATCGTGGTCATCATCCATACGTATCTGGCGATCCGGCTGCGGATGTCGCATCGGGCCTAGACGCGTCGCTGGATTATGCGTTCGTGGTGGGAACGCCGGGCCTTGAACGATTGCGGGTCCGGCGTCATCGCATCCGGGCGCGGTTGCGGGCCGTGAGGA
This sequence comes from Phycisphaerales bacterium, assembly GCA_039679525.1. Taxonomy (GTDB): domain Bacteria; phylum Planctomycetota; class Phycisphaerae; order Sedimentisphaerales; family Anaerobacaceae; genus PLanc-01. The sequence goes on from JBDKUU010000174.1 coordinate 6,072, forward strand.
AAGTGGCTCGGCGGCTGAGAGAAGTGATGGGGAGAAGAATGGACGCCATGTCATCGATGGCCGGGGCGGGAGCATATCCGCTCTGCGCTCTTCCCCTGTCTCCTGTCTGTCATCCGCTGATTCTGTGTGTAGGGATAGTGTGAGCCGAGAGAGTTGATTTAGGAGAGCCGATCATGAGTAATGGAACGTTGCCGAGTTATCTCAGCATGGCCAAGCCGAACCCGCCTACCAATCGGGCTCCTTGGTACAAGAACACCGCCCCGACGTACGCGGGCATCTTTCTGTGGTTCGTGTTCTGGGGCGGGGCCGCGAGCGCCGGCGGCACAGCCGTGGCCGGAGGAATCCTGTCTCAAGGCGTGGGCGTCGCCCTGCTGGGGTTGGTCATCGCCGCCTTGCTCTGTCATTTTCTGTTCTATCTGGTTCCCGGCATGTTCGGCCTCAAGACCGGTTTGCCTCTGTACGTCGTAGGCAGCGCTCAGTACGGGACGCAGGGTGGATTCATCATGCCCGGCTTCCTGATGGGGCTCTTGCAGTTCGGGTGGCTGGGCGTCAATGCGTACTCTTCGTCGCTTGCCCTGGCGCCTCTGTTCAACAACAATCCTGCCGCTCAGAAGATCATCGCGGTTCTCTGGGCTCTTCTGGCTGCGTTCGTCGCCCTCAAGGGCATTCAATACGTCGCGAAAGTGGCGACGTACCTGCCGTTGATTCCGGTGATCATCCTGGTGCTGCTGCTGGCAAAAACCCTCGGCGGCATCGGGGATTTTGACGCGGCCAAGATGGTGGCCGCGGCTCCGCAGGGGGCTGCGCCGGCTTTGAGCACGTTCGGCGTGATCGCGCTGTGCATCAGCTACGTGGTCGGGTTCTTCGCGACCGCCGGCGCGGCAGGCGTGGACTTCGGCACCAACAGCCGGGACGCCAAGGACGTTCAGATGGGCGGCCTTGTCGGCGTCGCGCTGTGCATCATCGTGGTCGCCGGAGCCGCCGTCCTCATCACGGCCGGCGCGTTCGGGCGTCTGGGGACCTACGGACTCGGCACGGCCGACCCGGGCTTCATGGGCACCGTGATGGGTTCCGCGGGAATGGGCAAGTGGATGGGGCTTCTGCTGGCGGTCGCCGCCTTCCCGTCGGCCTGCTTCTCCTCGTTCATCGCGGCCAACAGCTTCAAGACGACGCTGCCCAAGGTGAACCCCGCGATCTCCGTCGGCATCGGCGCCGCGTTCAGCGCCCTGTTGGCGGTGACCGGCTGGGCCGGCGATCTGGCCAGCGTGTTTGGCATCATCGGCGCTTCGTTCGGGCCGATCTGCGGCGCGATGTTCGTGGACTATCTCCTGTCCGGAAAGAAGTGGGCCGGTCCTCGCCAGGGTGTGAACATGGCCGGCTGGATTTCGTGGGCCGTCGGCTTCATCGTCGGCATTGCACCGACCATCAAGCTGGCTCAAATTCCCGCGGCTCCTCTGGTGGCCTTCATCGTCGGCGCGGTGGTGTACTTCCTGCTGGCGAAGATGCAACCCAAGGTGGTTCCGATGCCGGGCGCTTCGGGCAAGTGAGCATGAATCCGGGAGACGTCTGTCTCCGGACACAAACACAGGGACTCGGCCAAAGCCGGGTCCCTCTTTTTTTTCGGGCCGGCATGTAACAAAATCGCCCCGGGCGCAACTTGACAGCATGTGGCAGGGCCGGTACGATGGTCACTCCGGCTGTTTGGGACGGGACCCGCATCGGCTTCGCACACGGAGACGTTCAGGGTCGAGTGAATCTACTGGGTTTCATGAATTGAGGTTAGTGAGATGATGAAGAAGTGGGATTCCATGATGAAAGTCGTTCTTGCGGCCGCCCTCGTGGCGACGCTGTGTGTGGGCCTCTCGTGCAAGAAGGCGGATACGCCCCCGGCCCCGAAGGCGCCTGAAGCTCCGAAGGCTCCGGCCGCCGCTCAGCCTGCCGCTCCCGCGACTACTGAAGCGCAGAAGCCCGCCGCGACGACCACGCCGGTCGCAGCTCCGGCTGCACAGCCCGCCGCCGCCCCGGCCGCCGGCGCCAAGATGGTTCCGCTCGACTTCCAGCTCCCCAAGCCGATGTTCGTCGGCACGCCGCAGGAGACGAAGGTCGAGAACCTCGAGAAGCCGCTGGGCAAGGCTCGCCCGCCGTTCATGGCCCCCGAAGGCACCGTGCTGCTGTCCAAGGGCAAGCCGGTTTCGGCCAGCGACGAAGAGCCCATCATCGGCGAGATCGAGATGATCACCGATGGCGACAAGGAAGCCGCCGACGGCAGCTACGTCGAGCTGGGACCCTTCGTCCAGCACGTGACGATCGACCTCGAGAAGCAGTGCGAGATCAACGCCATTGTGCTGTGGCACTATCACAAACAGCCCCGCGTGTACTTTGATGTGGTCGTCCAGCTCTCCAACGACAAGGACTTCATCACGGACGTCAAGACGGTGTTCAACAACGACATCGACAACTCGGCCGGCCTGGGCATCGGCAAGGACATGCACTACACCGAGACCAACGAGGGCAAGCTGATCGATCTGCTCTCGCAGGGCAGCCCGAAGGCCCGCTACGTCCGGTTCTACAGCAACGGCAACTCGAGCAACGACCTGAACCATTACATCGAGGTTGATG
>JBDKUU010000175.1:0-4624 GCA_039679525.1 Phycisphaerales bacterium
GACGCATCGGGCGTTCGGTACGATCGACATCAGCGGCTTGGGCACCACAACCGCAATTGTGCCGACGTACTACCAGAAAGCGGAACTGACGCAGAGGCTCGCGTGTTGTGGCGTATTCGACAGCCACAGCGACGTGTATTCGCAGCTCATCTGTGCCTACGACATCGCGGGCCGGACGATGCCGATGCAGGGGGGCCTCTCTGGAGACGGTACGTCGGGGTGGAACATCCCAATCATGGTGTTCGACGGTTGCCATCGGCTCATGCCGCCTCCGGCGCCGGCGGACGATCCCGCGTTACCCTGGGCTCCGTTCCGGGTGTACCTGGGCGGAAGCTATCTATGTGCCATGAATGATCGGCGGGCCACGACGGACTTGCACGATGTCGGCGACTTCGTTGACGCGCCGAACATTTGCTACTGGGACGGATGCTATCTGCGGGCCGTGTCGGCCGCGTTTGGCGATGTCTGCATGTCGCTCGACTGGGCAGAGACAAACGCGACCACACATGACGGCGTGCTCTGTGCGGTTGGTAAAAACAACGCTCCCATGTGGCTGGACGAATCAGCGTCTCCGTCGCCCGCCTGGACCTACATCGTCGTGCCTTCCACGAATCCAGGCGCGATCCAGATGGGCGACATCTATCGCATGCGATGGCTTGACGGACGGCTGTATATCGCGGGCCACTTCGGAATCGAGGGCACAGCGACGGGCCTTGTGTCTGTTGCCAGTACGGGCCTGACATCTGCCGAATGGGTGCCCGAGAACGCAACCGGATTCGGTGTCAGCGTGGATGCGGGTTACGCCAAAGACCTGCTCGTGTTCGACATCGGCGCAGGGCCTCAGTTGTTTGTCTGCGGACAACCGATCATCGGCGGCGCATCAGAAGTTCCAGTTGCGACACGTTCGCCCGCTGGGGTCTGGTCGGCAGTCGGATCAAACATCACTGGCGACGCCAACCAGATCGACATCAGGATGGACGGCAGCGATTACCACATATACATAGTCGGCGTGCTCGTCGTAACTGTCGATTCAGTACCGATCACCTGCTCATACGCTCACTACTCCAGCGCAACGGGAGAATGGGAACCCTGGGGCGACGCTAGCATTAGCGGGATCGACAAGGTTACAGCATTGGCATGCACAACGCAGGCAGGCTATCCGATAGTGATTGCCGCATCCCCAGGCACTGTCCGCAATGACTCGCTATCAGCATGGATCGGTGCTGCCGGAGTCGCACAGCGGCCGACCGATGGAGATTGGCAAGTGATGCCGCGCGGAAGCACAAACGGACTTGTGAACTATATCAGAGCATTTGACAGGTACTACCCGACCAGTTGACCTCCCTCACTGCCCGCAAGACGGGATAGAAGGATCAAGCGATGACGTTGCTATTCGCAGCAGATACGGCGGTAAGGGAAGTCGGAACCGGCGCGGCCGGAGGAGGGCTACTCGTGTTTCTCATTACCTACGGCCCCAAGGTGCTCAAGGCGATGTTCAGCAAGAGTGACGGAGCGGCGGCACCGGCGCCCGTCAACCCCTCGCCGGTGATCATCCAGCCACAGCAGGCGCCTGCTCCCAATCCCGTGCCGTCGTCGATCTGCCTTGAGCACGCCGAACGGCTGGCACACTTGGAGGAGAAGGCCGAGGACACACAGCAGCGACTCGACAAGCTGAAGGATTACGTGTGCGACCTACCGAATCAGGTGGTCGCCGCGATCCAGAAATCAAACGAGATTAAGCATTAGCCGCTCAGGGCGGCAGAAAGGAAGTGTTCGATGTTAAGGAAGACCGCGATTGTATGGGGCATCCTCTCCCTGTTCTGTCTGGGGGCGATGACCTGCGTCCTGGGGTGTTCAATCCTGAGCACTGGCCCCGAGCAGGCCACCAAGATCGGTGAGTCGGCCATCGGAGTCGGAAAGACCGTGCTCCAGAACTACAGGGCCGATCAGACGATGGTGAACGCCAGCGGCAACGTCACCAACCCGGCGTACATCTTCGAGTTCGCCTCTGGACCGGTGTATTACTTCCGAATGAGGATGGCACTTGAGGGTGCAGACCTGCGCTTTGGCATCAATTCGTCCGGAAAGTCGATGGACGATGAGATCCCGATCGAGGTTCGCCAGAAGGCCATCGACATCATGGGCAGTAAGGAACTGAGCGACCAACAAAAACAATCGCTGTTGGAGAAACTGCTCCTACCATTTGCCGAGGCCGCGGCGCAGAAGTGGAAGGCTCAAAGCGAAGTAAAGCCCGCGCTGACAGCCACGACACAGGAGGCGGAAGAAACGATATCCCACGAGGAACCGGCCCCCGGCTGATCTTCTGCCCCCTGATCGCCGGAGAGCCCCTCCCTCCGGCACGGCCCGGCGCCTGTCGCGCCCGACGGCGCAGGGCCCCTCATGGAGAACAGACATGCTTCGCCGCCTCGTCATCCTAACTCTCGCCACGCTCCTGGTCGGCTGCGTCGACACGGCCACCAAGACCAAGAGCGAAGCAGGACGGGACTCCATCCCCGACAACAGCCGCAACGTGGGCCGGGTCGGGGATGTCGCCTCGCCCAAGGCGCCCGTGGCGTCTCCTGTCACCAAGGCCCACCAAACCACCGGCGGGTTCTCGCTGGTCAACATCCAGTCGGCCGGCGGCGGCCTGGCCGGGTGGGGGGCGGCCGCCCTCATGGCGGCAGGGGCTTGGATTCTGTGGCGGCGCAACCGATACCTGCATCGGTGCCTTGAGCGCATGATCGACGAAGTAGAACACTCTGGCGACAAGGGCATCAAGGAGCGGGTGTGCCGCGCCTACGCCAATGAAACCCGGTTCGGACTCCTTGTCGCCAAACGAAACCGCAAGCGAAAGGGGTTGCTATCGTGAGGCCCGCTAATTCGCGCCCGTCAGGGCTACGCCCGTCGTTCGACAGACCGTCATGCCTGCGACCCTCAGACGTCGGGGCAAACCAAAAGCTCCGCGCAATCTCCGCCACCCAGGCGTATATCGGCGCGCCCGTCGTCGTTACGTTTAATCGGGATGTCGAGCTGTCGGATGCTGCCACGACGGTAGCTTCGGGCGTATCCCTGGACGCGGCCATTCTCAACTCGACCAATGCAGACACGAACTACGGAGACGCCATTACTGTAATTGCGGAAGTGGCCGGCGAGTCCGATGGCCGGACCGTGTTGGGGATCATCATTCCCGCTAATCGTACCGTGTCCGCGTGCGTTCTCGACCTGAAAATATCGTCGATGGTGGCTGCTTCGAACAGCCTTCGCGCGTCCCTCGTGGATGTCGATATCGCCACGGCGCCCGTGGAGGACACCGTTACCTGGAATACACCTTGGGTAACTCCTGGCGGAGATGTCGAAGCCGCGCATGTTGATTTCGCGGTGGCGACCGGCGACACGCATGCGGTTGTCGATCTCAGCACGTTGGCCGTTGCTGCTCAGACAGCGGGACTGTCCACGTTCTATGTTCTCATTCAGGCTATCGGCGAGGCCCCGGAAGGCGTGTTGTTCCACAGCAAGGAAGCCGTGGTTGCTGCGAATCGTCCGAGCGTTTCTATCACCAGCACGCAAATCGCTCTTGATCCGTCCGAGTGGACGGTATTCATCGAAGACGGCGTAGTGCAGGACGCGGTATACAACGAGTACACGATTTCCGCTGCGGTCGCGTCTGGAAGGACCGTTACGCTGACGCTGCATGACCCTGGTACGGGCACGGAAACTGCTTCGGGTCCGACTTACGTTTACTATTCCGGTGAGGACGCGGGCTTCGTTGACGCGCGGAACAGACCGGTTCCCGAGTTCACCTTCGAGCCGATATCTATCCCACAGTTCGCGGCTGTGCCCGCATATGACTCGACGACGAAGACGGCCGGGCGTGTTGGTATTGCTGACACAGCGTTGCAGGGCGCCACTCCGTCCGGGACCGATTACGCATGCGGAGAGGGCATTACGCGATGTGCAGGATCAGTGTATCTACCTTTCACCGCACTGCCAAACGGGCTGGTAGGAACCAAGGTGCCGGTGCGCATCTACGTTGACACGGCCAACAATGGCCACGTCGATAAAGTGTGGGGCCATTTGGTTTCAGTCCCGTCGGGCAAGACCCCCGGTGCGGCAGATGGCCCGGTCACTATCCTGAAAACATTCGTCCTATTCAACAATTCGGGCACGCCGATAGCGACGAGCGGCTATCAATCGTTCACCATCAGCGGTGACACGGCGATGGCACTGGCTGGCGGCGTAGATTACTACATGATCCTGGAGCTGCAGGGAGCGTATTGCGGCTGGCACAATTCTGTTGATTCCGTCGATTATACCTCGGTGTGGGAACTGACCGGCACGGGGCCGTCAACGTCTTTCGGGCTTTCAACCACGGGCCAAAGCGGATTGTACGCCGCATTCGAATTCGAAACGCTGGACAACGAGCTAACGGCGGTCTACCAGACGCCCATTACGGACGGAGCAACCACAACCGTCCGACTTCCGAGTTTTGCCGCTACTGGCACGCAGGCCCTCGTATTCAGCGTAACGCCGGGAACCGGGGGAGACTGTTCACTGACTGTCAACCTGAAGGCACGGGCAGCTTCGGGCTCGCACACCACGATTGCGTACCTCAAATTCGTATGGT
>JBDKUU010000176.1:0-3464 GCA_039679525.1 Phycisphaerales bacterium
CGGTCTATCTGAAGATCAACGACGCCAAGATCGCCTACAACAATGGCGCATCCGCCACGGCGTCGCCGCTGTGGAAGCAGTGGAACATCCCGCTGACCGCCGCCGGCGTCAACTTCAAGAGCGTCAAGAGCCTCGCCTTCGGCGTCGAAGGCTCCGGCGCCGGCACGCTGTTCGTCGACGATATTCGCCTGTACGCTGCGGCCCCCGAGGTCGTCGGCGCGACCGATCCCGGCGCGACCGGTCTGGTCGCTCTCTATAAGATGGACGACAACGTCCAGGACAGCTCCGGCAAGAACTATCACGGCGTCCTCACCGCCGACAGCGGCTACGGCGACGGCTTCGCCGGCAAGGCCCTGAACTTCAACGGCTCCAGCACATTCGTAGCCCTGCCCATCGGGCCGCTGGTCAACACGCTCAGCGACGTGACCATCGCTTCGCACGTGAGCTTCAACGGCGGCACGGGTTCCTGGCAGCGGATCTTCGACTTCGGGACCGACACGACGACCTACATGTTCCTGAGCCCGCGCCAGTCCACGGCCGGCTCGATCCGGTTCGCGATTCGCACCGCCGCGGTCGCCGAGCAGGTCGTCGACTCCCCCGCCGCCATGCCCACAGGCTGGCACCACGCCGCGATCGCCATCGACAGCAAGACGATGACGATGAAGCTCTATCTCGACGGCGAGCAGGTGGGCACGGCCGCGACGACCCTGCTGCCCAAGGACCTGGGCAACACGACCCAGAACTGGCTCGGCCGCTCGCAGTGGACTGCCGACGCATACTTCTCCGGCATGCTCGACGAGTTCCGAATCTATAACAGAGTCCTGTCGGCGGCCGAGGTGCGATACCTCGCCGGCGACCGGTAAGAGAGCGTCGCGACGAGGCTTCGGCCTCGGCCGCGATCCGACGATTTGCGCGCGTTAGCCCCCGGCGGAGCGTGTCACGAAAGCATGCTCCGCCGGGACGTTTATGGGCTGCGGGACTCATCATCAAAATCAACCCCCATCAAATCCCCTAAGCAAACCCGGACATTTTTCCGTGCCTCGCCGGTCGCAGGCCGGTAGAATGATCCGAGTTTCACGACTTGGCTGCGCAGCCGAGCGTTCAGCGCGTGCACCGCGAGAGAGGAGAAGTGGTTATGGAAGAGACCAGGAAGGACAAATCCCCCGAGTTGACCAGACGACACATGTTGACGCTCTCCGGATCGGCCCTGGGCGGTCTGGCGATGGGCGGCGCGGCGGGCAAGACCCGCGCAGACGAGCCCGTGGAGACGGACCCCTCCCAGCAGTACTCGTACTTCGATTCCCTGGAGGAGTTCATCCCGGGCACGCCGCTGGAGCCCGACGAGATGCGAATCACGTTCCTGGGATCGACGATTCCGCCGACCGCCCGCCGGGTGCAGCAGATGATGAGCGTCTTCGTCGAAGTGGGCAACGCCAAGGGCAAATCGGACTCCTTCGTCTTCGACTGCGGCGCCGGCGTCGTCGCCAACTACGGCGCCATGGGCATTCCGTTCAGCAAGATGGGCAAGGTATTCATCACGCACCTCCACGGCGATCACATGAGCGACCTGTGCCACATCTATTGCTTCGGACCGTCGCAGGACCGCAAGTCGCCTCTGTATGTCTTCAGCCACGGCAATTCGACCGTGACCAATCCGACAGGCACCCCCGAGACCTATGACGACGGCGTCGTGGCGTACTGCGAGAATCTCCGCAAGGCGATGCGGTGGCACAGCGAGAGCTTCGGCTTCCTGTCGACCGGCTATCAGAGTTATCAGCGTCCGACCCAGGAAAGCTGGGGACTGCCGGTTCCGCCCGTCCCGGTCGGCGACGACGACGCCTCCGACGGCTACGCGCTGATCCCGATCGAACTGGACTGGGCCAAACGCGGGGACGTAGAAGGGGACAACATCGCTTACAAAAACCCGGAGACCGGCGTGAAGATCACCCACTTCCCGGTCATCCACGCCAGGAAAGGCTCCATCGGCTTCAAACTCGAGTGGAACGGCCTGTCCATGATCTACACGGGCGATACGAAACCCGAGACGAACTTCCTCAACCAGGTCAGTAACCATAAGGACGCCGACGGCAACGCGAAGGCCATCGACGTGGCCATTCACGAGATGATCGTCCCGGCGGAAGTGTGGGCCATGAAGAGTCTGGGCTACACCGAGCCCGGCAGCGACGACGACCCGACGTGGGTGGCGGTCTACAACACGGCGGTCAACGTCCAGAACAGCTCCCACACGCCCCAGGGCGCATTCGGGTATCTTCTGAGCCAGATGCCGATTCGTCCGCGGCTGGCGGTCGCGACGCATTTCCCGGTGGCCGACGACACGGTCGCCTCGGCTTTGACGAGCGTCCAGGCGCATGTCCCCGAGATGGAGCAAGGCAAAGACATCACGTGGTCTTTCGACCGCATGGTGATCCGCGTGACTGCGTCCGAGATCAAGCAGTTGCGAGCCAACGTCTCCGATTTCACGTTCAGCCCGCTGCCGGCGGAGTCGCACAGCGACATCAACACGCCGAAGTACCACACGGACGAGAATAAGTCCGATCCATACGCCCAGCTCGACAGGTCCACGGAGATCCTCTCGACGGAAGATGGCGGCAAGGAAACGTACCGTAGGGACGGATATTGAGGCGATCGGACATCGCCGCGAACATAATCGACGGGACGCCCTGTGGAAACGGGGTATCCCTGTCTCGGCAAAGAGCAGGAGAATCTACTCATGAACGTCACTCGCAGAGAGTTCATGCGGCGTTGCGCCAAGGCGTCCGCCGCCGTTTCGTTGGCCGGACTGGTGGGGATCGATGGAGCCCGCGGCCAGGCTCCCAGATCGGGCGATCCCGACGGCGCGAACCCCCATCCGAACATCCTGTTGATCCTCGTGGACCAGATGCAGACTCCGCCGGAAGGCTACGCCGACGGCGAAGGCGTGGCCCGGGGATTGAAAGAGATCCTGGGATTCCGGCCGCTGTCTGACGACAACGCCTACACCCGGTTCTTCCCCGGCCTGCTGCGGCTGCGTCAGAACGCCGTGGTCTGCCGAAAGCACTACACGGCCTCGGCCGCCTGCGTGCCCAGCAGAACCGCCTTCCTGACGGGACAATACCCCGCCTCGACCGGCGTCGACCAGACGGATGGGATTTTCAAATCGGCCACGGATGTCCCCTGGCTCAACCCCGAGGGCACGCCGACCTTCGGCGACTGGCTCCGCGCCGCCGGTTATTCCACGCACTACTTCGGCAAGTGGCACGTGTCGCACCCGGAAGAGCCGGACTATCTCAATCCCTGGGGTTTCGCCGATTGGGACAAGTCGTCTCCGGAACCTCACGGCTCGAATCCCGACAACGGCGGCGTGTATCGCGACGTCGGCTTCGCCAGGAACGTCGTGGAGTTCCTTGAGCAAAAGGAAAAGGACGATTCCGGCGTTCCCTGGTTCGCCGTGGGCTCTTTGGTGA
>JBDKUU010000177.1:0-7960 GCA_039679525.1 Phycisphaerales bacterium
TGTTCGACCATCTTGCCGCCCCAGCCGAACGATCCGATGATCGACGCGAATCGCGTCTTGGGCCGCAAGGCGTTGGCCACGAAGGCGGCGTAGGCTGCCTTCGGATGGGCGCCCGTCAGAACAGTGGGGGAGCCCAGCACGATTGTGGCCGCGTCGACCAGGGCGATCGCCAACCTGCCCAGGTCCGTCACGGCCAGGTTGAACTGCCGCACGACGATGCCCCGACGAATCAGGGCTTTGGAGAAGTACTCCACCATGTCCCGCGTGCTCTCGTGCATCGACACGTAGGCCAGCACGACCTCGTTCTTCACGCCGTCGCCGATCCAATCCCTGTAGGCGTCCACGATATACGAGGGTTTGTCATGAACCGGTCCATGGCTTGGCGCGATCATTTCGATTTGGAGCTTGCCCACCTTTTCGAGGTTCTTCTTGATGATCGAGCGGAAGGGCATCATGATCTCGGCGTAATACCTCTTGGCCGATTCGAAAGCCAGCGGCTCATCATCGACGTACAGACTGCTCGACGCCAGGTGCGAGCCGAAGAAATCGCACGAGAACAGGATCTTGTCCTCCGCCAGGTACGTCACCATCGTCTCGGGCCAGTGCACCCAGGGCGTGTCGAAGAACTGGAGCGTCTTATTGCCCAGGGACAGGGTCTGTCCGTCTTGAATCGTGAGGAATCGCTCCTCTTCGATGCGTAACAGGTCGATCAGAAGCCCCTTGCACTTGGCGTTCGTGACGACCTTCGCGTTCGCGTAACGGGCGAGGACCGCCGGGATCGATCCGGAGTGATCCTGCTCGCCGTGATGGGCGACGACGTAATCGATCTTGTCGATTCCCGAGGCCGCGAGACTGCCCATGAGGACGTCCGTCTTCGTGGGGTCGACCGTGTCGAGCAGGGCGGTCTTCTCGCTGCCCTCGACCAGATACGCGTTGTACGTCGTGCCTTCCGGCAGTGGGACCAGTTCGTCGAAGAGCCGCCGATCCCAGTCGATCGCACGGATTGAATACACGTTGGGTCTTAGCTCTTGCATCTTTCGTTACTCTCCTTGCCCGCCGTCCCGGGGAAAGCCGTCGGCGGCGGGTTTCTGCTGGGTCAGCGCGACTACAGGAGTTTCCTGGCCGCATCCAACGCGGCCGCGTAGTTCGGCTCGCTCGCCACTTCTTTGACGAACTCTTCATAGCGGACGGTTCCTGCCTTGTCCACTACAAACACGGCTCGGGCCAGCAGCCGGAGGTCTTTAATCAGGACGCCGTAGGCTTTGCCGAAGGATGCGTCCCGGTGATCGGACAGCGTCTGGACGTTCTTGACGCCCGCCGACCCGCACCAGCGTGCCTGGGCGAAGGGCAGGTCCATGCTGACAGCCAATATGACGACCTCGCTGCCGAGATTGCCCGCCTCGACGTTGAACCGGCGGGTCTCCAGATCGCAGACCGGCGTGTCCAGCGACGGCACGGCTGTGATGATACAGACTTTCCCTTCCCTCAGTGCGGATAGCTTGACTGTCGAAAGATCGTTGGCGACCAGTTCGGCGTCGGGGGCCTTTTGGCCCACTTTCACCTCTTTGCCCGTCAGCGTGATCGGATTGCCCTTCAGGGTGACCAAGCCCGTTCGCTCCGCCATATCCCACTCCTTTCTGTGGTTGAATTCGCAAATGCGATGAATACCGCTTGTTGTCGCACAGTGTCGCCGCGCCCGGCCAGACGGATGCCCCAGCCGGCTGTGGCGATTTGTTGCTCTTACGCAGACCCCGGGCCATGGAGTTCGGTGAAAATCGCAAACCATACGAGTTTACTTGTGTAAAGGGGATCTATGACGAGAATGGGAGGAACCGGGCGGGAAGAACCAGAAATGTTCGGGCGGCGACCTTTGAGGCCGCCGCCCGGATGTCGAACGGTTTGGCGATCAGTAGTTGACCGCCTCGATCTCGAAATAGGAACGGGGCTTCTGGCAGGCCGCACAGACTTTGGGGGCTTCGGGTCCCTCGTGGACCAGCCCGCAATTGCGGCACACCCACCGGACGGGCGTCGATCGCTTGAAGACCTGGCCCTCGGCGACGTTCTTGGCCAGGGCGACATACCTGTCCTCGTGACGCTTCTCGGCCACGGCGATCTTCTTGAACACTGCGGCGATCTCCGCGAATCCCTCTTTCTCCGCGATCTTCGCGAAACCCGGATACATTTCCGTGGTCTCATAATGCTCGCCGGCGGCGGCATGATGGAGGTTGTCCAGCGTGCTGCCGATCACCCCGGCCGGGAAGGCGGCCTGGATCTCGGCTTCCCCGCCCTCCAGGAATCGGAACAGCCGTTTGGCGTGTTCCTTCTCCTGATTGGCCGTCTCCTCGAAGATCGCGGCGATCTGCTCGTAGCCTTCCTCTCGCGCCTTCTCCGCGGCGTACGTGTACCGATTCCTCGCCTGGGATTCGCCCGCAAACGCGGTCAGAAGATTCTTTTCCGTCTCAGTGCCCTTCAGACTCATCTGTCGTCTCCATCCATCGTGGTTATCGTCATTCCATCTTGAATCTCGAGTTCACAAAGGTGTCTGTCACAACAATGAGCCCGAAACCCGAGACTCAAGAACCTTTCCTGCAGTGGTCGCACAGGCCTTCCAGGTAAACAGTTTTTCTGAGTACGGTGACACGGCTGGCCAGGTTCGCAGGAACGTCGATTCGATCGAATGGCTCGTGATGAAAGTCCAGGATCCGCTTGCACTTGAGGCACTTGAAATGCTGGTGGCTGCACAGATTGGCGTCGAACCGCTTCGCGTCGCCCGAGCCCTCGACGACAAAAGCCGCTCCCATGTCATTGAGCGTCAGCAGGGTCCTGTTCACGGTGTCCAGCGAAATGCTGGGGAAGGTCCGCCGGACTCTTTGAAAGACCGCCTCGGCGGACGGGTGCTCGGTGGTTTCCACGAGAGCCTTGTAGACCGCCATTCGCTGCGGCGTGACTTTCAGGCCCGCTTCGCGACATCGCGTCTGAAAGCTGGTCATTCGTTTCTCGGTCTCGTGTCTGTTGTTCGCTCGTTCTTTTCCTCTCATGCTTTTCCTCTCATCCAAAATCAGTTTTTCAGCGCCTCCTGCTGTCGGCAAGCATGCCTCCATAGAAGATCGTGTATAGCCACTACTATATTGGATGCAGTTTGCCGTTTCAAGGGCCTTTGCCGTTGAACGAGAGCCAGCTTCTCCCTCGCGCAAGTGGTGACCTATCATAGTCTTATGGTGACACCCGTGCAAGCATTCTCCAGGGATGCCCGGAGATTTCGCGAAATCGCCGGGCCGCGACGGGAGGGTTCTGCCTGCGTTCCCTGCCCGGTCGCCGGCGTCACCCGGCGGTTCGTGACACTGGAGAACGCTGGGCCCGGACGTCCGCCAGGCCGGTGGTCCGCGCAGGGATTCGCCTTGCTCCCTGTAGTTCCGATAAGATCCCGGCGACCAGGGCCGGCCGGGGCAACGGGACGCGGGTCGGCGATCTCACTGTCCCGTTTCGCATGGCGGGGTCGAGGGTTTCTCACGATAGACGAGCAGCGCGCAGGCCGTGAATGCGGCGAAGACCGCGCCGGCCAGAAACGTGGCCGGCGCGCCCCATGCCGTCCACAGCGCGCCCGCGATGACGCTGGCGAGCAGGAGTGCGGCGCCGCTGACAAGATTGAACAGGCCGAACGCCGTGCCTCGCAGTTCCTTCCGTGCGGTGTCGGCCACTTCAAACGTTTCGTCGAGACGGTTCACTGCTTCAGCGTAGCCGGCGCAGTAGTACGCCGGCTACGCTCAAGAGGTGAGCCGTCTCAGTTCGGCATCCGATTCGGGCGCTATGCTTACGCTCGCGTAAGCATGTACTTTCTCTCGCAGAAGCAAGACATGGCTACGAGGCGTAGCCATGGCACCTACTCACAAGGTCAGAGTGGCCGGCGCAGTAGCGCCGCCCATCGGCTGCCGTCCTACAGATGCCACGGCCCTCGCATCGGCTTGAAGAGCATCTGGTTGGCCTCGTCGCTGTCTGTGAACCGCTCGGCCGCCGGGTCCCAATGGAGCTTGCGGCCGAGCCGCATCGCGATGTTCGCGAGCAGGCAGATCGAGGTCGAGCGATGGCCGATTTCTGCGGGGGCCGCGGTGGGCCGTCGATTGTGGACGCAGTCGATGAAGTTGCGATGGTGGTCGTTGCTCGCGTACAGATGAATTTCATCCTGGCCGATCGTTGTGGTCTTGAGCGACTCCGGCGAGCTGGTCCACTGGTCGTCCCGCACGTCGATCCAGCCTTCGGTGCCCTCGAATCGCCAAGTCTCTATCTTGCCCGTCTGGCATGTGAATTCGACGCCGTTGGCGTAGCGGGCGCGGAAGCTGACCTTCGTGGCCGTGGTGAATAGTCCGTCGCCGGGCCACTCGCTGCCGGTGTCCTCGAACTCGATCGGGCCGGTGTCGTCGGTCCCGTTGGCCCACTGGATGACGTCGATGACGTGGGCGCCCAGATTCGTGGTCTGGCCGCCGGAATAGTCCAGGTTGAAGCGGAACGTGTAGAGGCATCGGTCCTTGTGGTAGGGGGCCCAGGGGGCCGGACCCAGCCACATATTGTAGTCGAGCCACTCGGGGACCGGCATCGGCTGCCAGTCGCGGGCCGGGGCCTCCTTGTTGTTCGGGCCGATGGTGGCGGTGACTCGCTGAAGTCTGCCGATGCGGCCGTTGCGGACGAGCTCGCAGATGAAGCGGTACTGCTCGCTCGATCTTCGCATGGTGCCCGTCTGAAACACGCGATTGTATCGTTGTGCGGCCTGGACCATCGCGCGGCCCTCGGCCACCGTCAGGCTCAGAGGCTTCTCGCAATAGATGTCCTTGCCTGCGGTCGCGGCCATGATGACCGGGATCGCATGCCAGTGGTCCGGCGTCGTGACGCAGACTGCGTCGATGTCCTTGCGGGCGATGATCTCGCGGAAGTCGACGTAGGCGTCGCAGCCCTTGTAGCCGCCGGAGGGGTTCTTCTGAGCGTAGTCCTCGTCGACGATCTTGCGGGCGGGCTCCCGGCCGAACCAGGCGCCGTTCCAGCCCTTCTTGTACCAGTGCCCATACTGGTCGCTGGCGGTGACGACGTCGCAGACGGCCAGTACCTGGACGTCGGGCTGGGCCAGGAAGGCCCGCAGGTTGTTGGTGCCCATGCCGCCGCAGCCGATGGAGGCCATCGTGATCCGCTCGCTGGGCGGCGTGTTGCCGGCGGTTCCCATTGCCCTGGCTGAGATGAACAGGGGGAGGCCCAGTGTCCCGGCGGCGGTTCCCGCGGCGTGCTTGAGAAATGTCCGGCGTCCGATCGTCCTGTGATGCATGAGAGTGCTCCCAAAGCGAAACTTCACTGCTTCATGACCCGTGCATTCGGTCCCACGGCCCGACCGATTATAGACGAACGGCACGGCGATTTGAAGTCGCGGCAGGATTCTTCACACAGAGAAAGCGAGAAGGGGAGGGAGGTCGGAGCGGTCGCGATCGTGAGAAATGAAAAAGCCCCTGCGACGGCAGTGCGAGAGTATCTGGTATCAAATCCCTTGTCGTAATACTCGCCTGCTACTTCACAGGGGCACGACCTGGTTCCCCGACGCGAGAAGTTACACGGGGGAACCCCACCCAAAATGTCAGTGGCTCTTCTTTAGCTTTTAGCCGCCGCTGGGGTGCAGTCCGGATTACGACCTGACATGATGCGAACTCTGCGATGGACGACCCAAGTACAGGCTAAATTGACCTTGCTGGCCTCAGCTTCGAGCCACCCTATTCACTTGTCCACCAGAAGCCATCGGCGATCGGCTGGCGAATTCTTGAAGGCTTTTGACCTGGGCTTTTCCCAGGAGGTCCTAGGCGTGCAGGGGGAGTGAGGAGTAGAGGTGATGCGTGCCTCTGCCCGGTCCATCCACGGTGCCGCGTCTGACGGGCGAGGCGACCCAGACGCTTTGCGGAACGGGCACAGACCGCCCGGTTTAACCCCGATAACTCGGGTGCGTGACTGCAAGTTTTTCTTCTCTCGTAGCGCAAAAAAAAGTTCCCATCCGAGACGTGCTCGGATGGGAACCGATGTTTTCGAATCCAGACCCGGACGGGTCCGAAGACTACGCGATCACTGCTTGGGGAAGCTCGGGTTCGTCTGGCCCCAGCAGCCGTTGTGGATGAACAGCAAATCCTCCCATTCCTGGTCGCTCACCGGAGTCAGCGTGTCGGCGTGGTAATCGACGTGCTCGCGGCCGAACTTGACGGTCGCGGTGCCTTGCCACTTCTTGTACTCGACATGGCCCTCGGCAAAGGACACGACAGTGCCGTCGCCATGGCGGACCGGCGGGAAGTCCCACCAAACCCACGAGCCCTGCCAATACACGGCAAAGCTGTCAGGCGTGGCCCAGCCTTCGTCGATGAAGACAAGCCGGTGGGCGGCGTCGGCGATCTCGCCCCTCTTCTTGACCCAGAGCTTCTTGCCGTTGGGGCCTTTCGTGCCTGTGCCGCCGCTAAAGGTGCCATCTCTCGGCAAGCCATTGACGCCATCGAAAATGTTGTAGGTGAGGAGCTCGTTGCGCTGGCCGGTCGGGCAGGCGAAGGCGCCGTAATCGGTTACGTACTTGCCGACCCAGAAGGCGCCGTCCCTGATGTTGTCCATCTGCGTCTGTTTCGGCAGGCGGGTGCCATTCTTCACGTTGTACTGGTCCCAGCACTTGCCGACCCAGTACCGCTCGTTGGGGTGATTTCCAGACCAGGGTTTGACGCCGGCTTCGCCGTTGACGAGCCTGTCGTCGTTGTCATCGGCGTACATGATCCAGCAGAGGTTCAGTTGTTTGAGCGTGTTCATGCAGACGGCCCGCTGTCCCTGCTCCCTCGCCCTCTGAAGCGCCGGCATCAGAATCGCCATCAGGATCGCGATGACTGCGATGACCACCAGCAACTCGATTAGTGTGAACCCTTTCGACCTCATGATTGATGTTCCTCCTACAACCAGGTGTCTGCAAAACGCCACTGCCTTGCCGTCACGATTCGTTTTTCGGCTAGTCTGCCTATAAGAATCGCTCCGAGGCCAAAGTGTTCCGTAAGATTTGTCAGTTTTGTTGCAAAGCCAGAGTCTGACATTCCACCTATTCTACCGATCTGCCCGTTTTCGATCAAGGGTTTTCTTCGCCATATCCCGAATTTGCCTTCAAGTGGCATATGTCATTATCGGGCATATGCCTAATGTCTCCGACCGAGTCATCATTGAAAGGGGGCGACACCAAGTAATCCTTGACAAAAGCCGGGTAAAACTGGATAATATGAGGTAAGTGGATTGAGGAGTTGGCGCCCTGGAGGAGACGGCGGGAGACGCGTGTCCAGGGCCGAATCTGAGAAGGGGTGATGATCAGATCTCTCACAATTCTGATTCTGACAGGTGTTTCGCTGTCCCTGTGCGGCTGTGCGGGATCCCGGCAGGCCGGCCAGGCCGCGACGCCTCAGACTCCGGCGGTTGCGGACGTTCGTTCGTGCCTGGAACAGGATGGCTTTGCCGTCCTCTACTTCCGGGCGATTCAGAACGATTTCGGCGGCGTCTCGGTCGTCGGCGAGGTCCAGAACGTCGGGACTGCCGCCCGTGGCGTGGAACTCCAGGCCACCCTCCGCGGATCCGACGGCAGGGTAGTCGCGGTTGGGCACTTCTGTCCGGCTGCCTACAGAAATATCGCGCCGGGCGAGACCTGGCCCTTCTCCTACTGCTTCGGAAGGCAGGAGAGCATCATCAACGCCGAAATGCGGATCGTCGGTTCCTTCCGCACCCTGGACGTCCTCGACGTCGCCTCGGCGAACCATCAGCCGTACTGATCTCCCCGGCCGGGATCTCAGCGCAGAGAAACAGCCCCAGAAAACCTATTTCCACGCTTGATTTCCGCCTTCAGACACGTCCCGCTACCGAATGGAGCCGATGAGAGTCGAACTCACGACCTCTTGCATGCCATGCAAGCGCTCTCCCAACTGAGCTA
>JBDKUU010000178.1:0-3353 GCA_039679525.1 Phycisphaerales bacterium
TGGCACTGACGGGCTGGCAAATCCTGGACCCGCTCGTGGCGATTGCCGTCGCTGTCAACATCGTATGGACGGGTGTGTACCTCATGCGGCGCTCGGTCGCAGGCCTCATGGATACGGCGTTGTCCACTGAGGACAATGGGAAGGTGCTCAAGGTCTTCGACAGGTATGAGAAGCAGGGCATCCGGTTCCACGCTCTGCGGACCCGCCAGGCGGCCGGCGTGCGGTTCGTCTCCGTCCACGTCCTGGTGCCCGGCAAGTGGACCACGCACAGGGGACATCATTTGCTCGAAGACATCGAGGGCGAAATCCGCGAGGCCCTGCCCGGCGCCAACGTGATCACGCACCTGGAGCCGAAGGAAGACCCGTTGTCCTTCCAGGACATCGAAATCGACCGGTAAGCGTCCAATTCCGGAGGATTTGTCTATGAGGAGTCTGCCTGTGGTTTTGATGGTGGCTTTGGCTGTGCCGGCTGTTGCGCAACCGCTCGTTTCACCTGAGGTGCATGCCGACAGCCGGATGACGTTTCGGCTGAGGGCTCCGAACGCCAAGGAGGTCACGATCCGCCTGGAGACGGTCGGTTCCAAGCCTATGCAGAAGGATGAGCGGGGCGTCTGGTCGTTCACGAGCGGCGCGATGCAGCCGGACATCTACTCCTATGCGTTCATCGTGGACGGCCTTCAGACCATCGACCCCGCCAATCCGTTGCTCAAGTACAACCTGCTGAACACCGAGAACCAGGTGCATGTGCCGGGACCCGCCTCGCTGCCCTGGGAGATCTGCGACGTGCCCCACGGCGTGCTTCACAGGCATCTGTACAAATCGGCGATTGTGGGCGATGAGCGGCCGTTCGTGGTCTATACGCCGCCGGGCTACGATCCTGCGGCTGCGAAGACCTACCCCGTGCTCTATCTCCTGCACGGCTACAGTGATGCCGAGGACGCCTGGATCTCCGTCGGTCGGGCGAACGTCATCCTCGACAACCTCATCGCCCAGGGGAAGGCCAAACCCATGCTGGTCGTGATGCCCCTGGGCTACGGCAACAAGGAGGTCATCGCTGGTGGTTGGGCAGGCCTTCGCAATGCGGAGGTCTGGAAGGACAGCATCGCGAAGTTCCGCGATGTGGTGCTCCAGGAGATCATGCCGCAGGTGGAGAAGTCGTACCGCGTCTCGACGGACCGCGAGTGCCGCGCCATTGCAGGCCTGTCCATGGGAGGGACGCAATCCCTCTTCATCGGCCTGAACGCCCCGGACCGCTTTGCCTGGATCGGCGCTTTCAGTTCCGGCGGTCTCGACATGGAGTTCGACAGAGCTTACCCGGCCGTGAACGAGAGCACCAACGCGCAGTTGCACCTGCTCTGGATTGCCTGCGGTCAGCAGGACGGCCTGATCGGGCAGAACAAGAAGCTCATCGAGTGGCTCCAGTCCAAAGGCGTCAAGCTCACCTGGGTCGAAACCCCCGGCGGTCACAGCTTCCTGGTTTGGCGCCGCTACCTGGCGGACCTGACGCCGCTGCTCTTTCGCACGTAACCGTTCACGGGTTTTCGTCAGTGTAGGAGCGAGGGGGCGGGTCGGTGCCGGAAACGGGCGTTGATGGCGTTGCAGAAGAACTCGAAGACACCGCGGTTCTGCTGACGGCAAGTCGCCAGGACCGTCCAGACGCGTTCGCACCAACGTTGTCCGCGTGAACCCCGGGTCCCCTGCGTGATGTGCCGATCGATCACGATGTGGCGAATCGCCCGTTCCGTCTCGTTGTTGGTCGGCTCGATCCCCGGCGTGGTCAGCAACCGAAAGTAATCTTCCGCCTCTCGGCCGGCAAACCGTTCGGCGAGCGTCTGAGCCTCGCCCCGTGCTGGCGGACGCCGGATCGCCTGGAGAAACCCTCCTCGGATTCGATCCATCGAACGAGCGAATACGGTGGGAGACAGGGACTCGGCTCGATGCCATCGGTCAAAGAGCTTACGAACCCACAAGAGCAGCTTCTCGCCCCAGGTCCGCAGACTCTTGTCCGTGTGCTCGGCCAGGAAACGAATCTCGCGGATCAGATGGGCCCAGCAGAACTGAACCAGGACTTCGCAATCGGCCCTGTACTTGTGGTACGCCGAGTAGTAGTCCGACCCGAGGATGCCCCCGAAGGTTTCCGTGAGGATCGCCTTGAGCACCCCGGAGCCCCGCGACGGATCGATGTGAAAGACCGTGAAGGTCGAGGCGCGGAAACACCACGTCCAGAACCCCTGGCCGCTCTGGGGGTGTCCGGACTCGTCCACGCCCAGGTACGGCTCTGCGGCCAGGGCGTCGCGAAGTTCTTCATAGGGCTCCTCGAAGGCAGCGGAAACCTTCTGGACCACGTTGACCAACTGCGACCGGCTGATGGCAAGCCCCAGGACTTCGCCCCAGAACCGTTGGATCGTCGTGTAGGACATGTGGCAGTCGCCCTTTTGATAAGCAGCCAAGGCCGACAGTCGCGGGCCCACCAAGCCGGCCGCTTTGACGTCCCGCGGCAACGGAGCGATCCCGATCCGCCCGGTTCGAGGATCGACATATTTGCGGGCCCGATGCTCGGTCACCGTGTAGAGCTTCTCGGCCAGTTCCACCTGCTGGAGCACGGCCCATTCGTCCAGGGGGATCAGGCCTCGGGACCGAACCGGGGACAGCTCATGACGGATCGTCCGATCGATCTGGTCGGGGCCGAAGGGCATTCGTTCCTCGCGAGGATGGCCCGGCTGGCCGCCGATCTTGCGTTTGCGTCTTCCTCGCGGGCGGCTGGTGTTCTTGGGTTTGACGATGTCGCTGGACGGCGGCTTGGAGGAGTTGGAGGAATCCCGCGCGAGCCGCGCGAGCTGGTCCTTGAGTTGCTGATTGTCCGCCCGCAATTGCCCAATCTGCCTTTGCAGGTGGGCGTTGGTCTGCTCCAATCCCAGCACCTGGTTGCGAAGCAGATCCACCTGCAAGATCAATTGCGATATCGTAACATCCCTGTCTGCCATAGACAAGGATATACCGGCTTATTCAGCTTTGCGCCAGTCCAAAATCACGTCGCGAAGACAATTCTCTCCAGCATTGCGTGAACGGTTACCCATACAGGCATGTAGAGAAATCTCGCTGCTACTCGCCATTTGCCCTTCTGCCGTCCCAACACCTCCCGCATCAACCCACCGTGCAACCTGCAAACACAATCGCATCTCGATGCTCGACCAACCAAATGCGAAGTATAGCTCCACATTCCGATCGCATCTATCCGCATTTGTACGTATTTTTTCGGAAAAATACTCTGCCGCTTGGGGAACCAACACGGGAGGAGGGAGTGACGTACCAACGATCATGCGCCACATGTGTTGACAATCGAAGATCCAGTC
>JBDKUU010000179.1:0-3926 GCA_039679525.1 Phycisphaerales bacterium
CCTGGCCAAGCCTATCGCTGTCGACGTCCCCGGCTGCCAGACCAACGGCGCCAGCGGCAAGAAGGCCACCGCCAAGAAACAGGTGTTCCTGGTCGACTTCCAGACGCGTGTGGACCCCTTCTACATGGAAGCGCTGCGTCGAATACATGAGGAGAAGGCCCTCGGCGACGTCACGTTCGGCGAGGCGACCTACCACGCGGGCGATCCCTTCACCGGCAAGTACGAGTTCTGGAAGGACAAGGACGCTTCGGCCGAGGGACGTCTTCGAGCCTGGGGCCTCGACAGGGTCCTCTCCGGCGACATCATCACCGAGCAGAACATCCACACCCTGGACGTGATGAACTGGATCATGGGCGTGCCTCCGGTCTGGGCGGTGGGCACGGGCGGCCGCAAGTACCGGCCCGTCGGCACCTGCTACGACACGTTCAGTTGCCTGTTCCAGTACCCCAACAACGTCGGCATCACCTTCAGCTCCCGCCAGTCGGAAGGCTACGGCACGCAGGAAGGCATCCGCAACCGCATGTTCGGCACCCAGGGCATTCTGGAGACCGAGTACGGCGGCCAGGTCCTTATCCGCGGCAAGAACTTCTACCGCGGCGGCTCGTCCCCCGGCATCTACCAGGACGGCGCGATCGCCAACATCAAGGCGTTCCATGAGAACATCACGGCAGGCAAGTTCGACAATCCGACCGTCGCGCCGAGCGTTCAGAGCAACCTGATCACGGTCCTCGGCCGCACCGCCGCCTATGAGACTCGCATGATCACGTGGGACGAGCTGCTCAAGAAGAATGAGAAGCTCGAGTTCGACACCAAGGGCCTCAAGGCGTGAGTGGACGGGCATCCGGGAGGACATCCATGAAACATATCGAAATCACCCGCCGTCGCATCCTCGCGACGGCGGCCGGGGCCTTCGCGGGCCTGACCATCCTGGGCGACTCTCCGCTGTCCGCCCAGGACGAGAATAGAGGACGAGGCCGGAGACAACCTCGCGGCTTCAGACTGGGCGTGTGCGACTGGACGATCGGCAAGAGAACCGATCCGACGGCCTTCGCGATGGCCAAGAAGATCGGCCTCGACGGCGTACAGGTCGACTTCGGCGGCGGGCCGGACAAGGACCCGCCCCTGTTCGATCCGGAACTCCAGAAGCGCTACCCCGCGGAACTCGAAGCCCAACAGATGCGGATCGCCTCGCTGGCGATGGGCGTCCTGAACGAGGTGGCCTACAAGAGCGATCCGCGGGCCGAGAAGTGGGTGGACAAGGCGATCGACGTCGCCCAGGCGATGAAGCAGCGGATCATTCTGCTGGCCTTCTTCGGCAATGGCGATCTCAAGAACGACGCCGCGGGCGCCGACGCCGCGGTTGGCAAGCTCAAGAACATCGCAGCCAAGGCGGAGAAAGCCGAGGTCACGCTCGCGATCGAGTCCTGGCTCAGCGCCGAGGAGCACATCGCGATTCTCGACAAGGTGAACTCGCCCGCCGTGCAGGTCTACTACGACGTCGCCAACTCGCACAAGATGGGCTACGACATCTACAAAGAGATCCGCACGCTCGGCAAGCGGATCTGCCAATTCCATGCGAAGGACTACGACGATCTCTACGGCAAGGGCTCGATCGATTTCGCCAAGGTCCGCGAGGCGATGGACGAGATCGGCTATCGCGGCTGGTTCGTGATGGAAGGGGTCAAGATGCCCCTGGGCGTCGAGGAAAGCTGCCGATACGACGCGGAGTATCTCAGGACGGTATTTCCGAGAAGAGTAGGATAATAAGAGAAATCCGAAGCACGAAATTCGAAATCCGAAACAAATCCAAAGGGCCGAAATCCAAATGACCGAAACGCGGTCGCATGTTCGGATGGTCCGTTTTGGATTTTGGGTTTTGATCATTCGTGCTTGTTTCGGATTTCGAATTTCGAGTTTCGGATTTTCTTCGGAAAGGCAGGTATGACGATGAGAGCGAGAAGCATGCTTGCGGTACTCGTGGCGTTGCTCTGGACGACCCTGGCCGTCGCGACGCCGCTGGACGACTATGTCGCCAAGCCGGACGCCAGCTACACCTACAGCCTGGTCAAGACCATCGACCATCCTCTGGGCAAGGTCTATATCCTCGACATGAAGTCCCAGACCTGGCGAAGCGAAAAGGAAGTGGACCGAACGCTCTGGCAGCATTGGGTGACGATCATCGTCCCCAACGGCGTCACCGCGGACACCGCCCTGCTCTGGATCAACGGCGGCGCCAATCGCAGCACGCCGCCCTCCGGACCCGACGGCATGCTCACCCCGATCGCCCTGCAGAGCAAGACGGTCGTCGTCGATCTCAGGACCGTTCCGAACCAGCCGCTGGTCTTCAGCGACGATCCGGGCAAGCAGAAATCCGAGGACGAGATCATCGCCTACACGTTCGACAAGTTCGTCAAGACCGGCGACGGGACCTGGCCGCTGCTGTTGCCCATGGTCAAGAGCGCGGTTCGCGCGATGGACACCGTCCAGGACTTCATCCCCAAGGCCACCGACGGCAAGCTCAGGATCAACCAGTTCGTCGTCTCCGGCGGCTCCAAGCGGGGCTGGACCACGTGGCTGACCGCGGCGGTCGACAAGCGAGTCCGTGCGATCGCCCCCTGCGTGATCGACGTGCTGAACATGGACGAGCAGATGAGGCACCACCTCGCGGCCTACGGCTTCTACTCCACCGCCATCGAGGACTATCAGGACAAGGACGTCTTCAGCAAGCTCGACACGCCCGACGGCCAGAAGCTGATCAGCTTCGTGGACCCGTACGAGTATCGCGACCGCTACACGATGCCGAAGTTCCTCCTGAATTCCTCGGGCGATCAGTTCTTCCTGCCGGACTCGGCCCAGTTCTATTTCAAGGACCTGCCCGGCTCGAAGTACCTGCGATACCACCCGAACACCGACCATGGTCTGAAGGACTCCGATGCCGACAAGGCGTTGTTGGCCTGGTACATGGGCGTTCTGGCCGGCCGCGAACTGCCGCAATTCTCGTGGGAGACCGGCGCTCAGGGCTGCATGACCGTCACTGCCAAGACGAAGCCGACGCAGGTGAACCTCTGGACCGCGACGAACCCAAACGCCCGCGATTTCCGTCTGGAGACCATCGGCAAGACCTGGACGAGCGCGACTTTGGCGGGCAAGGACAACGGGGTCTACGACGCCCAGGTGAAAGCTCCCGAGAAGGGCTGGACGGCGTACTTCGTGGAATTGACTTTCGACTCCGGCGCGCCGGTCCCCTACCGGTTCAGCACCGAGGTTCGCGTCGTTCCCGACACGCTGCCGCACCTGGACAAACTGAAGGCCGCCGCGAACTAGGAGTTGGGAGGGTAGACGCTTGGTGGGAGCAGAACTATTGACCGTCCTGGCGGCAGGGACGCCTGCACAGGTCGGCCCGGCGATTCCGTTGGTCATCCTGGCCATCGGGATCGCCATCGTCATCAGCATGATCGTCGTGCTTCGCGTCAACGCCTTTCTGGCGTTGATCGTCGCGGCCATGGTCGTCAGCCTGATGTCGCCGGGCCCCGTCGCTGAAAGGGTCAGTCGGGTCGCGACGGCGTTCGGGACCACGGCGGGCAAGATCGGCGTCGTCATCGCCCTGGCGGCGATCATCGGCGATTGCCTGATCGCCTCCGGCGCGGCGGATCGCGTCGTGCGGATGTTCGTCGCACTCTTCGGCCAGAAACGATGCGAGATCTCGCTGATGGCCAGCGGCTTCGTCCTCTCGATCCCCGTCTTCTTCGACACGGTGTTCTACCTTCTGCTGCCCCTGGCCCGCTCGATGCACCGCCAGACCCGAAAGAGCTATCTGCTCCTGATCCTGGCGATGGGCGCCGGCGCGTCGATCACGCACTCCATGATCCCGCCGACCCCCGGCCCCCTGATCATCGCCGATACGTTGAGCATCAATCTGGGCACGA
>JBDKUU010000180.1:0-5193 GCA_039679525.1 Phycisphaerales bacterium
TCGGCATTACAGACACCGCGATGCTGCGGCCGCAGGTGTTCGCCGTTTGCGAAGGCGAGGTCCAGGTCGGCCTGATCGCCTCGGAGAAACAGGCGATCGACGCGACGCTCCAGAGCATGGCCAAGGACGATCCCCGCATCTGCCCGGTCGCGGACAAGTACTGGAACGCCCGCGGCGGCAGCCACACGGACGGCGGGGCGTTCCTCTTCAATCTGCAAAAAGACAAGGCCGGCAGGATCCGCATGGCGTGCATGGACAAGTTCGGCCAGCCCGTGTCCATGCCCAGGACGACCGAGTCCTGCGATTTCACAAAGGACGTGGGCACTCTCGGCCGCGACAAAACGGTGGAGGAGAAGATCGACGCCGGCTTGCGGGAAGGGAGCGCTGCCGGCCTGTTCGAATAC
Organism: Phycisphaerales bacterium; assembly: GCA_039679525.1. Classification (GTDB taxonomy): domain Bacteria; phylum Planctomycetota; class Phycisphaerae; order Sedimentisphaerales; family Anaerobacaceae; genus PLanc-01. The sequence continues at coordinate 405 of JBDKUU010000180.1, forward strand.
CTCCGCGGCGGCATGGCGACTTGGTCGTTCGACATCATCCGCACGGCATGCCGAACGCTCTCGGAGCGGGGCTCGGCGAAAGAGAACATCGCGACGGCCATCGAGGTCTTTACGCTGCTCAACGACCGACGGTATCCGACCGGGGCCAAGCGGCGAAGCCACATTCTGCACATCGTCCGCACCGAGCTCGACCGGCTCCTGCGGTCGCTGCCGAAGATCACGGCGACCGATCCGGCCCTCGGGGCGTACCGGCTGATCGACCTGAAGACCGCCCGCAATCTGCGGGCCCCGGTCAAGGGCGAAACCACCCTGGTCATCGATGCGGCGGGATTTGTCGCCGAGGGCGACGGCTGCGACGCGACGCTGCTGTTCGACGCCTACAACAAAGGCTGGCGGCGATTCATCACGTTCGACCTGCACGGCCAGCGTTTCCACGGCTGCGGCCTGGGACCCGACACCGACGACGTCACGATCGACCTGTACGGCAGCTCCGGCGACTACATCGCTTCCGGCATCGACGGCATGACGATCACGATCCACGGCAACGCCCAGGACCAGTTGGGCCAGATCATCAAGCGGGGCAAGCTCGTCGTCCACGGCGACTTCGGCCAGACCTTCATGTACGGGGCCAAGGGCGGCAGCATCTTCGTCCTGGGCAACGGCGCGGGCCGGCCCCTGATCAACTCCGTCGGTCGGCCGCGGGTCGTCATCAACGGCACGTGCCTGGACTTCCTCGGCGAGTCGTTCATGGCGGGCGACCCGCTCAACGGCGGCGGCTTCGTCATCCTCAACGGCATCCGGCTGGACGAGGACGGCAAGATCGTCCCTCTGCCGGAGCCCTATCCGGGCAGCAACCTGTTCTCGCTCGCCTCCGGCGGAGCCATCTACGTTCGCGATCCGCAGCAGAAGGTCGTGGCCCAGCAACTCAACGGCGGCAAGTTCGTCGAGCTGACGGAGGCCGACTGGGAGCTGATCCTGCCGTACCTGCAGGAGAACGAGCGGCTGTTCGGCATCAAGGTCGAGGACTTGCTGACGGTCGACGGCCGGCCATGCAAGCCGCAGCAGGTGTACCGCAAGGTCACGCCGGTGGCGCTCAAGGCGCTGGCCAAGGTGGCGGCGCTGCCCGGCAAAGAGAAGAAACAGACGGCAGTCAAGGCTTAGGCAATTAAGCAAATCCGAATCTCGGATTCAGTGAGTACCGACATGGCAATAACGATTTCGAAGAACAAGACGTCCCGGGGCATCGCCAAGAGGGTCCGCGAGCTCACGGGCACCGACCTCAGTGCGTGCTACCAGTGCCGCAAGTGCACGAGCGGCTGCCCGGTGTCGACGATGGCCAAGTGCCCGCCCTCCGAGATCATGCGACGGCTGCACCTGGACCTGGGCGACGAGCTGCTCGACAGCGACATCCTCTGGATGTGCGTCTCGTGCGAGACCTGCTCGGCGCGGTGCCCGATGGGGATCGACGTGGCGGCGGTGATGGACGCGCTCCGCAAGATCGCCCTGGAGCGGGGGGCCGCCAAGGGCGAAGGCAACGTGCCGCTCTTCAACAAGGCGTTTCTCAAGACGGTCGAGGTCTTCGGCCGCTCGTACGACATGGCGATGATCGCGGCGTACAAGCTCGGCAGCCGCAAGCTCATGGCCGACACGGAGAAGTTCCCGACCATGCTCGCCAAACGCAAGATCGCGCTGCTGCCCCCCACGGGAGCGGACCGCAAGACGGTGCGTCGAATCTTCAAGAGCACGAAAGCGAACAGGGCGGCAGACAAATGAAATACGCATATTTTCCAGGCTGTTCGGCAGAGTCCACCGCAAGGGACATGCATCAGTCTACCCTCGCAGTGGCCCAATCGCTGGGGATTCAGTTGGTCGAGCCGAAAGGCTGGACCTGCTGTGGGGCCACGGCGGGACACCAGACGGATCGCGTCCTGGCGGTGGCTCTGTCGGCAGCCACGCTGGCGAAAGTCAAGGACCTGGGCCTCGACCTGGTCGTCAATTGTGCGGCCTGCTACAACCGTATGAAGGTGGCCAATCACGAGGTCGCGAAGAACCCGCAGGAGCGAGCCAAGGTCGCCGAAGCGATCGGTCGGGACTACGACGGCTCGGTCAAGATCCGCCACTTCCTCGAAGTGCTGCTGGACGACGTCGGGGTGGACGCCGTCGCCGGGGCCCTTCGCGGCTCGCTGGCCGGGATGAAGGTCGCGAGCTACTACGGCTGTCTGCTCGTTCGGCCGAACGAGGTCACCGGCTTCGACAATCCCGAGAATCCGACCTCGCTGGATCGCCTGGTCGCCGCGATGGGCGGGACCGCTCTCGAATGGCCGCACAAGACCGAGTGCTGCGGCGGGGGCCTGTCCATGTCGCGGACCGACGTGGTCGTGAACCTGACGGACAACATCGTGGGGATGGCCAAGGCCGCCGGGGCCGAGTGCATCGCGGTCAGTTGCCCCATGTGCCAGATCAACCTCGACATGCGGCAGCTCGACGTCGCCAAGGTCAAGGGCCGACGCCACGACACGCCGGTGCTCTACATCACGCAACTGCTCGGCCTGTGCCTGGGCATCCCGGCCGCCCAATTGGGTCTCAACAAGCTGATGGTCTCGCCGGAACGCATCGTCAAAGCCGTGGTTGCCGCCGCGTGAGGAATGCTATCGATATGAGTGAAAACGGTCAGAAGAAAGTCGGCGCCGTGCTCGTGCAGGGCGGTGGAATCGCCGGCGTGCAGGCGTCGCTCGATTTGGCGAACTCCGGATTCAAGGTCTACCTCGTCGAGCGGGAAGCCGCGATTGGCGGCATGATGTCGCATCTCGACAAGACGTTCCCGACCGGCGACTGCGCGACCTGCATTCTCTCGCCCAAGCTGGTCGAGTGCGCCCGCAATCTCAACATCGAGATCCTGACGATGTCCGAGCTGGTCGGCCTCAAGGGCGAGCCGGGCAACTTCAAGGCGACCGTCAAACGCAATCCGCGGTACGTCGACGAGTCCAAGTGCAACGGCTGCAGCGAGTGCACGCAGGCCTGCCCGGTGAACGTCCCCGATCGTTTCGACCGCGAGCTCGGCAAGCGAAAGGCCATCGCCAAGCACTATGCCCAGGCGACGCCGAACATCTTCGGCATCCTCAAGAACGGCCACGCTCCCTGCAAGATGAACTGTCCTGCGAACGTCAACGTGCAGGGGTACGTGCAGCTCATCAAGAAGAAGGAATACACCAAGGCCGTCAACCTGATCCGCGAGCGCAACCCGCTCTCGGCGATCTGCGGCCGCGTCTGCACGCACCCGTGCGAGACCGCCTGCACCCGCAGCAAGGCCGACGACGCCATCGCGATCCGGCTGCTCAAGCGGTTCGCCTCCGACAAGGAGATGGAGCTGATCCGGTCCGGCAAGCTGGCTCTGCCTGCGGAAAAGACGCCGGCCCCGAACGCCAAGAAGGTGGCCGTGATCGGCGCGGGCCCGGCGGGTCTGACCGTCGCCAACGACCTGGCGGACCAGGGCTTCGCCGTGACGGTCTACGAAGCGACCAGCGCCGCCGGCGGCATGCTCCGTTGGGGCATTCCAGAGTATCGGCTCCCCCGGAATGTCCTGGATCACGAGATCGAGCTGATCCGCCGCAAGGGCGTCGAATTCAAATACAACTGCCGTGTCGGGAAAGACGTCAGCATCGAGAAGCTGCGGAAAGATCACGACGTGGTCTTCGTCGGCATCGGAACGCAAAAGGGCAGCAAGCTCGGCGTCGATGGCGAGAACCTGCCCGGCGTGACGCAAGCTCTCGATTTCCTGTACCAGGCGAATTCCGGCCTCACGCGAAAGGCCGCGGGCAAGGTGGTCGTCGTCGGAGGCGGCGACGCAGCGATGGACGCCGCCCGCGTGGCGCTTCGGCTCGGGGCCGAGAAGGTCGCCATCCTCTATCGTCGCACCGCGGCGGAAATGCCCGCCTCGCCGGAAGAGGTCAAGCAGGCCAGGGACGAGAACATCGAGTTCCAGTATCTGGCCGCCCCTGTCGCGTTTCTCGGCAGCGGAAAGCTCCAGAACGTGCGGTGTGTGCGGATGGAGCTGGGCGAGCCCGACGAATCCGGGCGGCGCAGGCCCGTCCCGGTGAAGGGCTCCGAGTTCGACGTACAGGCGGACATGGCGATCCTGGCGATCGGCAGTGTGCCCGACGCGGACTTCGCGAAGGCGGCGCCGGGGCTGCCGGTCAACAAGTACTCCAATCTTCTCATCGACGATTGCGGCGTGACCTCGATGGCGGCCGTCTTCGGCGGCGGGGATGTCGTGACCGGTCCCTCGACCGTGATCGAGGCGGTGGCCGCCGGCAAACGTGCCGCCGAGTCGATCTCGCGGCATCTCAACGGGCGGGACCTGCGTTCGGATCGGTTCGAGGAGACACTGCGGCCGGTGCCTGAAGAGCTGCTCCCGGAGACCAAGGGGGTCGAGAAGAAGAACCGCGTGAAGGTCGAGGAACTCGCGTCCGCCTCTCGAACACGAAGCTTCGCGGAGGTCGAGGGCGGACTCACGGAAGATCAGGCCCTGGCGGAGGCGGAGCGATGCCTCAACTGCGCCCTGTGCTCGGAGTGCGGCGAGTGCGTCGCGGCTTGCAAGCAGAACGCGATCGACCCTTTCATGGGCGAGAAGACGGTCGAGCTGGATGTCGGCGCGGTCGTGCTGACGCCCGGCTTCGAGGAGTTCGACGCCTCCCGCAAGGGCGAGTTCGGACACGGCCGCTACCCCAACGTTATGACCAGCGTCGAGTTCGAGCGGATGCTGTCCGCCGCCGGGCCTTTCGAGGGGCAC
>JBDKUU010000181.1:0-2018 GCA_039679525.1 Phycisphaerales bacterium
TGACTTCGACGAGTAACCGAGGAGACACCAGGGGTCCGAAACGTCTGAGGCCCCGCGGTCAAACCTTGGCCTGGGTGTTCATTGCTTGGAGCGCCACGCCGGAGGCCCTAAGCGTTAGACTCCGCCCGGAGGCTGCGGGAGGCGTACCCCCGTGAAGCGTCTGCGTCACGGAAGGAGCCACACCTACACACTTGACACTGCGCTTCAAGGGGCCCGTCCACGCATGTGGGGCGAGAACGAGCGAGCCCTTACACACCCGCGGCGGGCGTGTAAGGGAGATTCTCCGCTTTGGGCGGAAGCATACTGGCGGCAGAGCCCGGTCCGGCGGCTCCCGCTGTCTTGGCGAGGTACCGGGTTTGTCTGTCATGCTGCTGGCGCAAAGCGTAAAATCTCCGGGGTCCGGGGGCGGGCCCCCAGGGACTCGGATGCTTTGGCCGCCGCAGCATTCCGGCCGCAGCCCCTCGGAGGAGACCATGAAAGCGACGGTGACGACCGGTGGGCAGCAGCGGAGGGTCTGACAGACAAGAAAACACCATGGAAGTTTCGCTTTTCAGGGAACACACGGGCGTCGCGGAGCGTCTTATAGGATGAGCCCTGTCCTTGCGGGTGGGTCGCCGATCCGACGGTGCCTCAAGGTCGCACGGCGTGCCATTCTGTTCGCCGGCCTGCGGAGACGACGAGCCATGCGAATCATATCCACGGAAGAGGGCTTCCATGCATTCCTGTCTGTCATACGTGACGAACGAAGCCAATTCCGAGAGAGTCTCAAGTGCGAAGTGTCAAGTTTGAGGTGGGACGGACATGCGAAACGAAGCCAATTCAGAGGGACGAGCCGGGAAGACAGAGAGAGGGAATGTGCGAAACAAACCCAATCCGGAGGCCCCCGCCGGCGGTGAATTGGGTTCGTTTTCCCCGACCACGCCTCGGCGCCGACCATTCATAAGTCTGTATGAGCCAAAGACTTGTAGCCTCGTTGATCCGTCGCAAAATTGGCTTCGTTTCGCAAGTTCATCTCCAGACGGAGGGTATGACTTGACGCAACAGGGGGACCAAGGGCATCACGGCGCATGGGATACCCGTCCGGCCGCGGTGGATACAGCGATCGAAAGACAAATAGAATCAAGTCGCGATCAGGTCCCACACGCGGCCGAGCGACTCGGCTGTCTTCTGCACGGCCACGTCGGGATCGAGCTTTCGCAGTTCCTGGTCGAAAGGCTCGACCTCGACCGGGCCGTCGTAGCCGATCTTCACGAGGGCGTTGATGAATCCCTTCATGTCGATCACGCCGGTGGTCGCGGGCAGTCCCCGCCGGCTGTCGATCTGCTCGTCGACCTTCACGCCGGCCGGGGCGTCGTTGACGTGCACGTGCACGATGTCTTTGTTGGACAACCGCGTGAGTTCCTCGACCGTGCCGTGCGAGGTGTACCAGTGCCAGCTATCGACGAGCAGGCCGACGTTTTCCAGGCCGATGGCTGCGACCAGTTCCATCATGTCCCGCTGGGCGCAGGCGAAGGGGAAGCGAAACTGCCTGCGCGAGGTCCTGGGTCCGACGAATTCAAGACCCAGGCGGATGTCATTATCCTTGAGAACCTTGGCCACATCGCGAAGCCGGGTCTCGTGCTGCTTGAAGTTTTCCAGGTAGGTCAGCTCGTTGCTGCCGGGAAGAATCCAGGTCGCCACGCGAGTGACGCCCAGTTGTTTCAGGAGGGCCGCACGCCTGGGATACAGGGCGAAGTCGCTGCGGAACTTCTCGTCGCCTCCGCGAAACTCGACAGACAGGCCCGCCGCCCCGTACCGAACGCCCTTGTCCTTCATGGTCGCCAGCCACAGGCCGATCTCCGCGGCCGACTTGTTCTCGAATTCGCCCTCGCTCGGCGCAATGCCGGCGAATCCGTATTTGACAGCGTAATCCAGAGTCTTCTGTGAATTGGCCCCGACCCCAAGATGTCCCGGCGAGAGGTTTTTGAAGAACTTGACGGCCCCCTTCGACTCCACCGCCCGGGCGGAATTCGCCGAGC
>JBDKUU010000182.1:0-2311 GCA_039679525.1 Phycisphaerales bacterium
AAGGTCTTTGAGCCGTGGCAGCTCGGAACCTCCGCCGACAATGAGAAACTTCACTGCAGGCGCCTTTTGAAGCACGATCGCCGCAGCGTGGATTGTCGAATCGACATCGTGGACAGGAGTCGGGGTCCGCGTGCTGACGACGACCGGGCTGCCGGCCAAGCCGTGGGCTGCCAGAAAGTCGGCGGAGGGTTTTCCCGGTCGATATCTGGCCGTGTCGACGCCGATGGGCAGCACGATGATATTCCGGTTGTCGACGCCAAGTTGAAGCAAAGCCTCGCGCGTGTCTTCACCCTCCGCTTGAACGCAGTCGGCGTGGCGGAGCGCCCGCACGGTGAAGTAGTGATTGATGAGGGAGTCGTGAACGTGGATGAGGACGTCACTGCCCCACGGCGTAATGAGGAAGGGGCGGAAGCGGGTCACCATTCCCATCCAGGCGTACGGGCCGGCGCTATGCGCGTGGATCAAATCCGGCTGAATCTGGCGCAACAGGCGTCGAACTCGGCGAGTCAAGGAAACGAGATTCACGGCTCGCGCCAGCGCATTGCTGCTGGACAATGCTTTTGGCATCGGGTGCACATGAACGGCGCCATAGCCGTCAAGCACTTTCAGGTTCCAAGTGATGACGTGGACCTCGTGCCCTTGCCGCGCGAAGAACGTCGTCCAACGGCGGAGATGTTCTACGATTGCATCGCCAAAGAATACGAGTTTCATGGACGCTCCGTCAATGTTTTGGGTGCGGTCGAGTCTGACAAATCGGCGAAGCGCGTGGAGCAGTCTTGGCTGCCCGTCTGACTGGCCGAACGGCAAGCGCAGTCGTGCCGGCGGCGAGCATGTAGGCGAAAAAGCTCCAATGGAGTTTTTCGGGCAGGCCGCCGCTGATGAAGTCGCCGATGAACAGGGTGACGAAAAGTGCCAGAGGCAAGACGTTTTCAATTCCTCGGCGCGCCCACCAAGCGTTCCGCAAAATCGTTAGGTATCCCCAGAAATAAGGAATTGACCCGGCTAAGCCCGTGAACAGCAGCATGGTGAGCAGATGGTTGTGGACTCCGCGTCGTTGCGTCTTCACGACGTGGAGACGGCTGGCGAGGTGCTCGCCCCCCGAGGCGCTCCAACCAATCAGCGGTTTCTCGAGGATCAGGCCGATCGACTCTCGATAGATCTTTGTGCGTCCTGATGTGCTTCCCGTCTCCATCGCCTCGGCCCATCGTTCTTTCAACACGTCCGAACTGAGGAAGAGATACGCGCCGGCGATGCCAATGACCGTCATCAGCGCCACGTTGGCCAGGTGCGTACAAATCGTGCCTTTGCGAAGAATGAAGATGGCGACGCCCACCGCCAGAGCGAGCGTCTGTCCGCGGGAGCCGGCGCGAACGATGAAGATCGCTGCCAGAAGGATGATCGCCCAAAGGAGGAAGAGATGGACAACCGTTTTCTCTTTGCGAATGTGCGCCACTCCAATGGCGAGCAAGACCCCGACGCCCAACACCTGCGAGTATGCGTTCTCGTTGCTGCCGGCTAAGCCAGTCAGCCGCCCATCGGTCATGGCCGAAACCTCGGCGTTGGCCATTCCGGTAGCGAGCAGGAGGGCCGCCAGGCCGCAGGCAAACGCGTAGGCCAGCAGGCCCCCGCGCACCGCCCATCGCGTCAGGAACAGGTTGTAACACGCAAAGAATATCAAGAGCGACTGGAACTGCGCGATCACTGTCGCCAAGTCGCCTAAGCCGTAGCGCAACATGAGCACTGCGAAGATGACGAAGAACAAGGCGAACGCCAAGCTGGCGGGCGGCAATCGCCAAGGCCGCAATCGCTGGTCGAGCAAGAAGCAGAGCATGAACACCGCGGCGATCATGCGCGGCAGAGATAGCTGGCCCTGGAGCTGTTGCGGCAGCCATGTCGGCGTGATGACGTCGAACGGGAGCGAGAACATCCACCCGTAGAATGCCCAGCGGGTCGGCCAACTCGCCGTTCGTTCCACGGGGGGCGCCAACATTGGTGGGATGCCGCGGCCACGCGGGGCAGATGCTGATCGTGTTGTCATGGTTGCCCTATGATCGGGGCTCGGGGGGATGGTCCTGCAAACAGCAACTGTTCGGCAAGGTCGCAAAGGATATGTTCGATGACGAGGTGCGATTCCTGCACGTGCTGGGCGTTGGCGCTCGGAACCGAGACGGCGACGTCCACCATCGTGGCCATCGCACCGACCTGCCCTGTGAGGGCGATCGTCCGCATGGGAATTGCTTTCGCCGCGTTGATGGCCCCATTCACGTTGGGCGAATTGCCGCTGGTGCTGATGCCGATCAGCAGATCGCCC
>JBDKUU010000183.1:0-4052 GCA_039679525.1 Phycisphaerales bacterium
GGCCTGGCGGCCCCATCCCCCCAGATTCGAATTCCCACGCCGGTCACCGTCCACGTGGAGAACTGCCCGCAGTGCGCGGAGGATCTGGCCACGATTCGCGAATTCGGTCTCACAGCCGCCCAGTTGAAGCGTCTGGGCGAGTTCTACAGCCTGACGGCGACCGGCGATCTGCCGCAGGACGAATGGATGCCCTCGGCGGCCGCACTGGCGGCATTCTCGTTCGATGAGACGCATCCCGAGGACCTGGCCCGCGTGAGCCGCAGCCCGCAGGCCCGCAAGTGGGTGTATGAGCAAAGAGCCGAAGCGGCCGCCGCCCTGAAGACCGGACCTGATCGGGACAGCGTTCTGCGGTGCCGGGAAGTCACGGCGGCCGATCTATTCGATTTCGTCCTGCCTTTCGGCCTGGACGCCGAGACGCTGCGTCGCTCCACCGGCCGGCACGACGCCGTCGGCACTCACGTGCGAAGGTGTCGAGCGTGCATGGAGCGGGCCCAGTCGCTGCATCAGGCGATTTACGGAATCGCAGAGAGGGCCGACTCTGCCATCTCCACGGTGTACCAGTGCGAGAAGGACGCAGGCGACGTTTCCGAGAAGGAGGGAGCGCCGCATCGCTATCCGGTCGACGTCTGGATCGTCCAGGACCAGCGAGTCCCCGCGGACGGACTTGTCGAAACCTCGTCTGCGGGCAATCCCAAGACGCAGCCATCCCGCGTCCCCGCAAAGACAAGACCCTGGCTCCTCAAAGGGAGCGCTTCGCTGGCGGCGGCTGTCGTCCTGGTGGCAAGCCTGTCCTTCATCATGAACGCGGCCCAGGGCATCAGCTTCCGCGATCTCCGCAAGAGCGTCAGGCAGGCCCCCAACGTATACGTGAAATCGTTCTCCGGGAATGTGCAGTCGCCAGTGTATGAGGTGTGGCTGTCGAGGGAGCTGAACAAACTGGCCACGAAGAGCAAGTTCGCGTGGGAGGTGGTCGATCTGAATGCGAAGACCCGGCTGGTCGTCGATTCGCAGGGCGACAGCAGCACGCTGGTGAAGATCGATCGAAAAGAGCTGGGCCGCTATCGCAGTTACCTGGATCAGGACAACCTGTTCGCGGACGCTCCCAACAGAGAGGAACTCTCCGAAGTGCCGGGCGACTCGTCGAATCCGTCGGCCCCTCGCCTGTTGACATACGAGATCCTGCAAAAGACGGTCTCCGGGACGCATTTGTGGAAGGTTTTCATCGATCCGGCGACGCAATTGCCGACAAGAACTGAGTTCTTCGAGCAGGCTTCGGACGACGATCCCGCGGGCACGGTCGAGCTGACCTATCCGACCAGGGCCGAAATGGAAGCCAAATTCAGGGAGTTGGCGACGTCGAAGTGATCGTGGGAGTCACCGAGGCGTCGGGCTTGGGCTGCCACAAGGGGCTGTTGCTCCACTGGTCATCGCCGGTTCTCTCGACCGACAGGCTGTCGGCCGGCCGTCGAATTCCCACGCTGCCGTCAGCCATTGCGACGTTCACGGTTTTGTGCGGATGTCGCCCCCCGATAGCGTCTTCCGCCTGCCCGAGACATAGCGCCTTATCCCGGTTGAGGCTCATGCCCGGCACATACGCGGCGTGCTGGGCCGTTCCCAGCGGAATCACTTCCGCATTCGAATTGAATGTCGGAAACTCGACAGGCGGCTCGTCCGCGACATGCCACCAGGTGATCAGACTGTATCCGCTGTCGGCCAGCAGGAGGGTCTGTGACGGCCGGGGGATCTGTTGCAGCGACAGGGGCAGCCCGTAGAACGGCTTGTAGAAGTTCATGTACTGCCAGGACCGAAAGACCGAGAAATTGGCGCCGTAGTTGCCGACGAGAATGTCGGCGTCCAGCCACGGGTGTCCCTGGCGTTTCGACGGACACGCCAACCCTTTGTATCCATCGCGCGTCAGATGATTCATCTTCTGGATTCGGTCGAACCACCACCACCCTCCCGCATCCAGGAAGCCTGCGGAGCCGGCATTGCGGCCTCCGATCCGAGGATCAGGAATCTCATAGCCAGGAGGAAACCTGTCGTACGAAGCCTCGTAGGCAAACAGGCCGGTCGACAACTGCCGGATGTTGGCCGCACACGCCACGGCTCTCGCCTGTCCCCGCACGATTCGAAGTCCCTCGACCGACAGCGTCACCAACAGCGAGACCAGAGCCACGACTACGAGCAACTCAATCAAGGTGAATCCACGGCGCCTCATGCTCCTATTCTAGAGTCCATCGATCCCGATGTCAATGGAAGGTGGGAGCACGAAAAGTCCCCAGATACACCCGGTCTTTATCCCGCGCGCTCCAAGGCCGCATTCAGGGCGTCCAACCGGCGTCACCGATGCATCCGGCTGCGCCCCCGGCAATCACCGCCGAACCGCCGCGGCCTGCCTCGGCCTGTAGTCGTCGCAAAGGCTATCGGCCCAGGTGAACACCGGCGCCCCTCTTTCCACATGACAGGCGAACTTCCCATTCACCAGCCGCAGACAATGCCCCCAGGTAGGCTTCTCAATGCACGTCTGAGCAGGTGAGAAATGATCACAGGTCTCACAGAGTCGCTTCATGAGCGGACAACTTTCCTTAGATCCCTCGAAACTCCAGCCTCGATAATGGAAAGCAGACCCATCATCTCGACCCGGCATGCCTTCCGATGGCTGTTTAAGGGGAAGGCGCGTGAAAAGTGGCGAATGTTGATGAGAAAAAAGCCCGAGCCTACGAAAATTTCACTATCTCATACACGCGACGGCAAGAATCCGCTGCCGCAGCAAACCAATCGTCCGATAACCATAAGTCCCACTGCACAGCGGACTTGGAGATTAAAGCTTCTGGGCCGATAAGCCGACAAAAAGGAAAGCGGGTCGATTCCCCCAGAGGGCCGGTCGCCCCGCCGCACCGGAGGCGCCAAGCAGCCGGGCCATGGAGAAGGAGTACCTGGCGACAGAATCGATATGACGTGCACGACCCCATACGCACCCGCTACCCCAGCCGCGACAACCCTCAGGGACTTTGCCATTCAAGGAGCCGCCGAGCTGGGGGAGTGCTGCGGCTCGCGGTCGTTTCGGGCCGTTCGCAAGCGGGATGGCCACCCGGTCCTTCTGCACAAGTTCCGCCCGGCCACACGGCTGACTACCTTGGGGCCCCTCGTAAGGGACAGGGAATCGCCGGACTTTGGCCGCCCCTTCATCACCCAATTCAGCGACCTGTTCGCCGTGGCGGGCAGCGCCTACCTGGTCGAGCCGTTGCCTGTGTGTTCCGGCCTGAGCGACGTCTGGCGGCACGTCCTGCAGAAGCGGCCGGAACAAGCGATCACCGTGATGACGGTCCTGATCCGCCAGATGATCTCGATCACGCGTCAACTCCTGCGTCAGGGCAGAGGCCACGGCGCCGTGGACGCGCAAAACATCATCCTGGCCCCCACGGGCTGTTTCGGCCTGCTGGCCTCCTACGTGGAATGCGAAGGGGGCATTCAATGGCTCCGCAAGAGCGATGAAACCCCCTCCCAACCCGACTGCCACGCCCTGGTCGACGTCCTGGGCGTGCTTCTGGATCTCGATGCGGAAGTCGCCGCCGCGAAGAACGCCCCCATGCGAGTCTCCCTCGGCATCCATCGCAGGATTCGCAGCCTGTCGTACGCCCTCGAACAGGCCCGGCGTGGCCACCATCGGCCCGTCTGCTCCTGAGCGATAATCAGCCTGACGATTCGCCGATTCCCTATGCGGATTCCCGTCGCCCGATGCTACAACCGTATTCGTTCGGCACCGTGAAGCGTAATTCTGCTTGAGCGACTCAGGGAATCGACCATGGCACGCGAATACCCATTCGGCACCGGCGTTGTGAAGTGGATCTCAACGGACTGGCTCGAACAGCACCTCAACGATGCGGACCTGATGATCCTCGACACACAACCCGACGTCCACGACTATATCCTCGAGCACATCCCCCGGGCGATCTACATGACCGAGAAATTGATGCGGGTCTCCCGGGATGGCATTCCCACAAGGTACATTCCGGACGAGGCGGTCCATGCGATCTTCGGGCGGGTGGGTC
>JBDKUU010000184.1:0-2266 GCA_039679525.1 Phycisphaerales bacterium
GAACGCCGTATTTGAGGTCCTGCCATAAGGTCGTCATTGCATAACTCCGTGTAGGGCGTGCATCGCACACCGTCTACTCATTCACATCTCAGCGCCACCATCGGATCGACTTTCGCTGCCCGGCGGGCGGGCAGATAGCTGGCAAACAGGGCAATCACAGTCAGGACGAGCGAGACGGATGCCAGGGTCAGCGGGTCCGTGGGACTGACGTCGTACAGGAGACTCGCCAGCACGCGCGTCACCGCCACGGCCCCGACCACGCCGAGAGCTATGCCGATGAGCGTGAGCCGCAGGCCCCGCCACAGCACCATCCGACGAACCTCCGCGCCTTCAGCGCCAAGCGCCACACGAATCGCGATTTCCCGGGTTTGCTGCGACGTGCTGTATTCGAGCAGGCCGTAGACCCCGGCCACCGCAATCACCACCGCGATGCCTGCGAACAAGCCCAGCAGAACCATGCTGAACCGTCGTGGCGCGAGCATTTTCGAGAGGATCATACCAGGCGTCTCGATTTTCGCGACCACCTCCTCCCCACTCAAGCCGGCGACTTCCGTGCGAATCGCATCTGCCAAGCGCATGGGATCGCCGTCCGTCCTCACAACAAGCACCATCTGGCCGGGGACGTATGAACCCAAAGGCATGTAGACGGCGCCGTCGGTCGGGTCGAGGGTCTGAAAATCCTTGAGCGTGTTCACGACGCCCACGATGGTGAATTCGCCCTCGGAGATGATAATCTTACGACCGACGGGATCTACATCCGCGAAGTGCTTTCGGGCCAGGTTCTCATCGATGATCGTGACGGCCGTCTCTTGTTCTTCGAAGATTCGCCCGGTGAGGAGCTTCAGGCCCAGGGCCTCGAAGAAGCCGGGGGTCACAATCGCGTATTTGGCGGCCAGGTCCTGCGACGCGTCTTCCGCAGGACGATCCGGGAAGGCGATATCCATGGTCATTCCGCCTGTGCCGAGGTCGAGGTCCCCCGTAATCAGCCCCGCCGATCGGACATGAGGCAGCGTCCGCGTCCGCTGGACCAACGGCTCGAAGAAGGCCCGGCAATGGTGAGACTCGGGGTACTTCACTTCCGGCAGATCGACGTGCACCGCCAGCACGTTCTTCGGTTGAAAGCCCAAATCCACTCTCTGCAACGCAATCAGGCTGCGAATCAGCAGGGCCGCACCGATGAGCAAGACCAGAGACAGCCCAAGCTGGGAGACCACAAGGCCGCCGTGAAGACGCCGCCAGCCCCGGCCGCCGGTGGCCCGCCCTGCTCCTTCCTTCAAGGTCTCGCTCACACGAATGCCGGAGCCTCTCCAGGCCGGCACCATGCCGAACAGCAAGGCGGTGAGAATAGATGTTGCCAGCGTGAAATACAGAACCGAGAGGTCCACACTTGTGTCGTGCAGGCGAGGGATGTTCGACGGACAGAGGTGGACCAACGCTCTAACGGCGTAGAACGTCAACACCAGTCCCAGAACACCGGCGACGGCGCTCAACAAGAGACTCTCCGTGAGCATCTGTCGCACGATCCGGCCTCGCGAGGCGCCCAGCGCCGAGCGCATGGCCACCTCCCGTTGTCGTTCGGCGGCGCGGGCCAGGAACAGGTTGGCGACGTTGCTACAAGCGATCAGCAGTACGAATCCCGCCGCACCGAGCAGCAGCAACAGAGGTCTGCGGTTACCCCTGAGAATTCGGTTCAGCAACCAATCCACGCCAATTGCTCGGTCGGCCGCTGCTTTCGGATCCATCTCGTGAAGACGGCGGCCAATGACGGCCATGGCACCACGTGCCTGTTCCAGGCCGACGCCGTCTCTGGGCCGTGCCAACACGCGGAGCACGGGGCTGTTGCTCCGCCATTCGGTCCCATCCGTCTCCAGTACGAGCGGTATCCAGAACGGCGCGGGACGCCCGAAGGGAAACTCGAAACTCTGTGGCATGATCCCCACGACGGAATACCCCTGGCGATCGAACTTGCGGCCTCCATCTGCGGCGATGTTGTCCGTGGTAAGGTAGATAGTTCTGCCAATCGCGTCCGGGCTCCCTCCAAAGTGAGTCTGCCAGAACGCATAACTGAGAACGACAACGTGCTCGTTCCCCTTCCGGTCTTCCTGTGGGAAGAACTCTCTGCCCAGCAGAGTTTCGACGCCCAGCAAACGAAAGAGGTCCGGCGAAACTGCCCAGGATGTGATCTTCCTGGGCCGGTCGATCCCTGTGACATAGGCAAAATGGACATTGTAGGCGGCGATCCGTTCGAACACCTGGTTCTGGCTGC
>JBDKUU010000185.1:0-10508 GCA_039679525.1 Phycisphaerales bacterium
CGGTTCACGACAATACTGGAGTTAGAAGTCGAAGGCGATCTTTGTGAGGACCCCAATGCAACGACCATCGACGTCACAAACCAATGACAAAGAAGTCTGTCCCGCAATTGACTTGGCCAGGATTCGAAAGGCGATCCTGTCGGAGAGGCCGGGCCGCATAGGCTTCACGCGCTTCATCCATCTGGCGTTTCATCCGCCGTATCGTCGAAGCGCGGGGGCTGCGGAAGGCTGATTTGGCTGCGGACAGCGGGTTGCTGATTCGGCTGTAACCACACGTTGTCGTTGGTTGCAGGATTCGGAATGCTCTTTCCCGTGCGAGCCTGAGTTGGTATAATCTCCGTTATGAGATCGTTGCTCAAGAGCAATCCGTATCTGGCCGATCCGGCGAATCGCGAGGCGATCCTCCGGCATGGTGCCCGACAATCCTCCGTTTTCGAGGGTGCACGGGGCCTTCCGCCTCAGCTTCTCCAGCGTCGGCGCAACTGCCGTTCCAAGGCTGCCACGAAAAAGCCCGCTAAGGGTTCATAGTCTCGGATGTAGCCTTTCGTGACGGCATCGAGATAGGCGGTTCGTCTCTTCACTGCGCCGGGCCCGGTAAATCCGTAGTCAGGCGTCGGCAAGTCCGCCTGGAGAGCCATCAGGTCCGACACCCATCTTGCCAGCCGCCCATTGCCCTCGCGAAATGGATGGATGAGCAGCAATTCTGCATGCACCTCAGCAAGGGACCTCGCGACCTCAGCCAGTGAGTCAGGTCTACATGGTGTGCATCGGGCTAGCGCGCCCTTCTCAAAGACGCTCATGTTCTGTGCGACCCGAAACGCCGGCGGCCAGCGAAATCCGCCCTTGGCCAGTTCCACCGTTCGATAGTGTCCCGCCCATTCATAAATCCCACCGAGCCAGTCCGAATGCATCCGACACAACATCTCCGCCGTCAAACGGGTGCCCGGCCCGACACGGCCCAGATACTTCTCCTGCGTGACGACCAAGGCCTCAAACTCCAAGCGGTCCATCTCCATCTTGCGGTGCACTCCCAGGCGATTTCGCAAGACGCGCATGCGGGAGCCCGGCTCGAACTGTGCCTCCAAGCCCTCCGGGATAACATACCGACTTGGTTTGCGGCTCCGATCCATCCGCGGTTCCATCCTCTGTCATTCGGACGTTCACTCCGCCATGGCAGGAAAAATGGCCCACGGGCTTCGCTGCAAAGAAGTGGTAGAAGACTGGAAATACTACTTCTTCGCCGCGGCTTTCTCGGCCTTTTCGCCCTTGAGCTCGTTGAGGATCTCCTGGGCCTTTTGCGGATCCTTCGGCGGCCACTGGCCCGCGGCCTGAAGCTCCTTGAGCCGATCGATGGCCTTGGCGCTGACGATCGTGCGGCACCGCGGGAATTTGTTGCAGCCGAGGAAGGGACCCCGTTTGCTCTGGCGGATCACCAGCTCGCCGCTCTTGCACTTGTGGCACTTGATGCCCGTCGGTTCGGCCGGCGGCTTCGGCGGGAGCGGATTGCCCTGCTTGTCCAGGCGGAGGGTCGTCTTGCACTCGGGATAATCGCTGCACCCCAGGAACGTTCCGAAACGCCCGTTCTTGCGGACCATCGGCTTGCCGCACTTCGGGCACTTGTGCTCGCTCACCTCGTCCTGCATCATCTTGCCTTCCTTGTCGCAGGGACAGGCGAACTTGCAGTCGGGGTACCCCGAGCAGCTCAGGAACTTGCCGTTCTTGCCGAACTTGTACAGGAGCTGCTTCCCACAGTCGGGGCAGGTGTACTCGCTGGGCGTCGACTCGGCCTTGGCGTGCTTCATCTCCGCGGTGGCCGTCGCAAGGTTCGCCTTGAACGGCCCGTAGAATTCCTTCAACACGCGCACCCAGTCGAGGTGCTGATCCTCGATCCGGTCGAGCTGCTCTTCCATCTGCCGCGTGAAGGCGATGTCCATGATTTGCGGGAAGAACTCGTTGAGCTTGTCCGTGACGACCTCGCCGAGGTCGGTCGAGTAGAACTTGCGGTCCTTCTGCTCGACGTAGCCGCGATCCTGGATCGTGCTGATGATCGGCGCGTACGTGCTCGGCCGGCCGATGCCTTCTTTTTCCAGAGCCTTGACCAGCGAGGCTTCCGTGTACCGGGCCGGCGGCTTCGTGAAATGCTGCTCCGGGTGGACGTCCACCGTGGCTAGTTGCTGGCCCACCTGCGTCGGCGGGAGCTGCTGCTCGCTCGAGGACGTCTGCCAGACTCTGCTGTACCCGTCGAAGACCAGGCTGCGGCCGCCCGCCTTGTACAGGGCGACGCCCGCGCTGGTCGGCGCGGTGATGTTCAGAGTCGTGACATTCCAGCGGGCCGGCTCCATTTGGCAGGAGACGAAGCGACGCCAGACCAGATCGTAGAGCTTATACTGCTCGTCGCTGAGGTGCTGGCGAATTTCCTGCGGCGTCAGGTCGACGTCGGTGGGGCGAATCGCCTCGTGGGCCGCCTGGGCCGATTTCTTGTCCGCGTAGAAGTTCGGCTTCTCGGGCAGGTAATTGGGCCCGAAGTGATTCTGGATGTGGCCGCGGACCTCGTTGATCGCCTCGCTGGAAATGAACGTGCTGTCGGTTCGCATGTACGTGATCAAGCCGAGCGAACCCATCGAGCCCAGGTCGATGCCTTCATAGAGCTGCTGCGCGACCGCCATCGTCCGCTTGGCGGTGAAGCCCAGGCGATTGGCGGCGGCCTGCTGGAGCGTCGAAGTGATGAACGGCGGCGACGCCCTCGACGAGGACTCCTTCGTCTCGATGTCCGCGATCGTGAACTTCGCGCCGGCCAACTCCTGGAAGACCTTCTGCGCTTCCTGCTCGTTGCCCGCGTTGAACTTCCCGTCGCCGATCTTGTTCAGCTCCGCTTTGAAGGCGTTGTGCTGCGCCAGCCACTCGCTCTGCTGCTCGACCGTCGGACCTTTGCCGTCGGCGCCCTTGGGCGTGATGAAGTCGAGCCACGCCTGCTGATACTGGCTGTCGAGATCGGTGGTGAACACCGCGGGAATCAGCCAGTATTCTTCCGGCTTGAACGCGCGGATCTCGCGCTCCCGCTCGACGATGATCTTCACCGCGACGGATTGCACGCGTCCGGCCGACAGGCCCCGCGTCACCTTCTTCCACAAGAGCGGACTGATCTCGTAGCCCACGATGCGGTCAAGCACCCGGCGGGCCTGCTGCGCCATCACCTTGTCGGTGTTGATCCGCCCCGGCTCCGCGAACGCCTCTTTGATCGCGGACTTCGTGATCGCGTTGAAGATCACGCGGTACGTGCGGTCCTCCGGAACGCCCAGGATCTCCGCGAGGTGCCAGGCGATCGCCTCGCCCTCGCGGTCAAGATCTGTCGCCAGGTAGAGCTTGTCGCATTGCTTCGCGGCGGCCTTCAACTGGCTGACCACGCGCTTCTTGCCCGGCATGATGTCGTAGGTGGGCGCGAAGTCTTTCTCGATGTCCACGTTGAGCCCCTTGGAGGGCAGATCGCGAACGTGGCCCATCGAGGCCTGGACCTCGTAATCCGGGCCGAGATATCTGTTGATCGTCTTGGCCTTGGCCGGCGACTCGACGATGACCAGCGATTTGTGGGAATTCGATTTTGTCATCAGCTTGTCTTCCTGCGGGGCCGGACGACTTCTCGCCTACTCCGCTCTGAAGCGTCATTTTTGCCCCCGAATGCAGCTTAATTACTCGGTCCGGCGTGTTTCTGTTCGGACCCTGCGGGGGCGCTTGCGGTTCTTATCGGTTATTCCGCCCGCGACGTTTAGACGTGGACAGATACTGACGCCGGCCGGGTCTGTCAATACTCTTGCCGACGGATATTTTTGCCGCCGATCCGAGAATTCCGAAAAAACGTGTTATGTCGAGGCCCTCATCGGGCACTGGATAGTAGCGATGCAACCGAGTCCCCAAGAACGGATTGGGGGGTTCGATCATGCCGCTGCAAGTGCGATGGAGAGTGCCGCCGATCGGCAGGGGGGCCGGCCGATAACGTCGTCGAGGGGCAGTCTGGGATCGCGGATGCAGATGGCAAATGCCTATAGAGGCCGGGGTTCCCTGACACTCACATCCTCTCTCTCCGATCCCCGGCCTGCCCTTTTTTCGGGCTCGATCGCACCGGTGAACAACCCGCAGGCCAGGCCGTAGTAATTGTGGTTGCACACAAAGGCTGAGGTCAAGAAACAGTCCTCCTTCCTCCTACCTCAGCCTTTTTTATGCGCTCACATCAGCGCCGTGCTGAAGTATCGCTCCGCCCGGTCCGGCAGAACCGTCGTGATGTTGCCTTCGATTCTCTCGGCCAATCGTCGGGCGGCCCAGACGTTCGCGCCGGAGCTGATTCCGACCAGCAGGCCCAGATCCCGATTGAGCCGTCGTGTCGTTTCGATGGGGTCCTCGTCGGAGACTTCGATCACCTCGTCGACCATGGACACGTCGAGCACGTCCGGAATGAAACCGTCGCCGATGCCCTGGATCTGGTGCAGGCCGGGCTCGTGGCCCAGCAACGCCGAACAGTGCTCGGGCTCGACCGCGACGATGCGGATGTTCTTGTTGTGCTCCTTCAGGAATTGGCCGACGCCTTGAAGAGTTCCGCCGCTCCCGACGCCTGCGACGAAACACGCGACGTTGCCGTCGATCTGCCGCCACAGCTCGCGAGCGGTGTGTTCGTAATGGACCCGCGGATTCGCAGGGTTCTTGAACTGCTGCGGCACGAACACGTTCTGATCCTCCGCGGCCATCTGCTCGACCCGTCGAACCGCGCCGCCGATTCCTTCTTCATCGGGGACCAGGACCAGTTCCGCGCCCAGGCCTCGAATGAGTTTCTTCCTCTCCTCGCTCATGCCTTCGGGCATGACGATCCGCACGCGGTAGCCCATGAGCCGGCCGACGAGGGCCAAGCCGATGCCGGTGTTGCCGCTGGTGGGTTCGCAGATGATCGCGCCGGGTTTGAGCGTGCCGTCGCGCCGGCCCGCTTCGAGCATCGCCAGCGCGATGCGGTCCTTGATGCTGCCGCCGGGGTTGAGGAATTCGGCCTTGGCGAAGACCCGCTCGCCCCGGAGTTGCACCAGCGGCGTATCGCCGATCAGATCGAGAACGTTGTCCGTCAGCATAGACACCCTCTAAGAAAGGCTCGTTTTCGCATGGATACTCTTTCGGTCCGCAAGCCTCGTCTCTCAAGAAGCATCACGCCACAGGCGCGCCAAAACAAAAAATGGGAGCCTTTGCGTGACGACGGCATCATATCCAGCGTCGAGCCGCAACGCAAGTTATGGGGCCCTGTGGCGAAGAAGAACACAATTCGTTGTAGAAGGCGACCGGCCGCGCGGCAAGGAGAAATGTCCCCGTGCAGGAATTAACCGAATTTCGTGAAGAATTTCGCTTGCCTGGAATGAACCGATGGCGGTCTAGTCATGTAGTCTTGTAAATCAGATTGAGTCCTGAATAGGTTTTGCACTATAACAGGGCTGGGGTTATCTCGCTTTTCCTCTCCCTCCGCTCCTCAGCCCTGTTTTTCTTTTGCGCGCACGGAGCCCGGAGTAGCTGTTTTTCCTACAGAAATGTCACAAGGCTAAGAGAAAGTCCTATATGTCCCATCAGTCCTATAGGTCCTATGGGACCGATGAGACGAATAGGACAAATGGGACCCGCGCCGCAGGCCTCGCTCCAGTCGAAGGAATTATTCCTCGTTGTTGAGAAACTTGATCAATTCCTCGGGGACGTAGTCGCTGGCGAAGGCGAGGATGTCGGTGACTTCCGCCTTCGTGAGATCGCCCGTGACCTGGCGATTGTTGATGTCCACGTTGACGATGATGCCGAATTTCATCTCCTGCGGAGCCGAAGGGTCGTAGGGACCCGTCCGCTGCAAGTGCGTCGGCCGAAGCTCGATGTTGACGTTCTTGTCGTCGGTGGGGGCTTCCATCTGGATGCGAAGGTTCTTGACCTTTTCGCGCCACAGCTCGTGCCGCAGGCAACTGGCGATCACCTCGAGCGAATCGGTGAGCTCCGTGTCGAACACGAACTCGTGGACGACCCCGACCCGCGGGACGGCCCGCTCGGCGAATCGCGACCGCAGCTCGTCGAACGCCTTGCGGAAGATCTTGTCCTTGTCGGGGATCGCCAGCTCGTGCGGCCGGTCGACGTACAGCCGCTCGGGGAACGTGAACACCGGGCCGCGGTGGGTCAGCACGAACGTCGGCAGCTCGATCCGCTTGGCGTTGGGCAGCAGGAACGTCCGCTGCACCCGCACCTCGCGCGGGCCCACCAGCATCGTCTCGAACACCTCGGGGAATTGCGAAACCAGCCAGTTGCCGTAGTCCTGCAACTTGGCCCGGTCCTGGTCCGGCAACACGGGCGGCCGCATGTCCACGCCATACTTGACGATATGCTGCGATACTTTGTCGATGTCGAACTGGTAGTTCATACTCATCTCCGCCAACCGGGCCTTTGCCGGAGTATAGAAGCGGCCCGGAACAAAGTCAACCGAAAGCCCTCGGAAAGCCGCATTCGCTCAGTTCACCGTCACTCCCGGGACGCCTCCAACGATGATACGACAATGTTCGGGGTTTTCAGGACGAATGTAGTCCCTGCGTCTTCCTGGCCGCCTATCGAAAAGAAGAAGTACAGAGTGCTCCACGTGCGCTCGCTCCCATACCGGATTGTGAAGACGCCGCTCTGGTGAGGAGCGAGCGTGGCCTGAGCGAAGCCATTCGCGTCCGTGACGCACTGCGCGGCGTGCCAGTACGCATCTTCGTAATTCACGGGTATCGCGCCGATCCCTTTGCCGGCGCTGCCAACCACATGAATGAAGACGTCGATGCCCGGCTGAAATTCGAGACGTCCAGCGTCGACCACTTGTCCCTGCTTGCATCCAATGTCCTTCCGTATAGGAAGGACCGCGCTGGCACACTGCATGTCGAGCCAGAGAGCGATGTACATATCGGCGGGAACCTGGATGCTCTGTGTCATGTTCGCGCGGATGCTGTGCGGACGGTAGACGCCGGCCCCGCCGTTGTCTCGGGGCGGCATTGCCATGTCTTTGACCCAGGAGGGACTGATCGTGCTCAATATGCTCAAACCCCAGGTCAACGTCAGTCGCTGGGGCTCCGGATCATCACTCGGGTCCGGGACAACGGGAAGGAACGAAACTGTGCCCGCCGGGAACAGCTTCATCGGCCGAATCGTAACGACGCTGTTGGCGTCCGGCTCGAGACGATGCAGAGTGGTCCCGCTCGCAGGGTCCCCGTCAGGCGAAGCAAGGTATGTCAATTGTTGCTGCGCTCCCATGAAGTCCTTCGCAAACGCCAGGAGACAGTCCGCCCGCCGAGTGAACGGCTCTTTCCTCCAATGCAACGAGAATCGCCCTTCGGCGTCCGTCCGCACCACCTGCGGAATTGCATCGGTTACGGACACCGTGGAGGGGATCAGGAGACGCAGCAGGGGGGCCAGCGCGGGATCAGTCACATCCGACGTGCTCTCCAACGCATCGATCGCCGCCCATTGCTCCGCGGTCAGACTCGACAGATCGCCGCCGCCCGGCATTCGATTGTACACGACGAGAGCTCCCGGGATCGGCTCGTCCGTCCGGGCATGGACGACGCGCCCGGTGCAGGTGACATCGGCCTCAGTGATGCTCGCGGGCCGAAACGTGACAGTCGAAGGGCGGCCTCCACTCAGATCGACAGGCTCGAACACATAGTATTTGTCGTTCCATATCGCCTCGGCACGGTAGACCCCCGCGATGACCTCCGGGACCTTCCCGAGGTCCGCGAATCGACCGGCGCGGCTCTTGCCGTCCGGAGTTTCGACCTCGACCAGGATGTCCCCAAGCCGGTCCGGGTCGGTCACCGGACCGTTTTCATCCTCGAACACAAAACCGGCGAATCCGCCCGTGCCCGCTGTCGGCGGCATCTCGATCGGCGGCAGTTCCACGACGCCGTTGGCGTCGGGCAACAGAGACGACGCGTTGACCGACGCGCGAGCGCGACCGGGCGCGACAGCCGTGAACTCGTCCAGGTTTTTCGCCACCCCGGGCATGAATGTGAATTCGAACAGGCCGTCCGCGTCGCTGCGAGTCACACGGTTGTGCGTCTTGTAGCGGAGCGGCGGTCCCTGGTCCGTCGGCTCTCCGGCCGACTGCGCCTCGAATTGCCGCGAGAGTTCGTCGATCAGCGAGGGGCCTTCCGACCGTTCGGATAGGCGACCGACTGCGACAAGCACATCCGGCATGGGCTCGCCTGTGGCTTCGTCGACCACGCGGCCGCGATAGCGAATCGCGGGCATGGATTTGAACACCAGGTGATTGGGGCTGTTTGCGTCGATCGGAATTTCCTGGAACCAGAACTCCTCCCCCGGCCAACGCTCCACAACGGCCCTGAGCACGCCCGAAGGCAGGGAATAGCCTCGGGCCGCATAGAGCCGCGCCCACTCGAAGCCATTTCGCAGGAACACCACGCTGACTTTTTCGGCCGGCTCTCGGCCGGGAACCGGACCCTCGGCGTATTCGAAAGAGAACGTGTGGCTGGACCTGGGCAGGTCTTTCGGCGCTAGAACAAGCGTGCGCCGGGAACCGGCATACATGCTAATCCACGGGGACGGAAACAATTCCCCAAGGTTGGAGCCCCTCGGCGGATAGACCTCCAGATTATACCCGGCCCATCGTTTCGGAAGGCCCTTCCACTGAAGCTCGTTCGTAAGTCTCACTGCACAGAGAGCGAACCATCCGTCTTTATCAGTTGCGACCTGATTGGTGTACCCATAGAAGTAGTCTGTACTGGCATCCGGCTGCCACAGACGCGTGCATCTCACGATCGCTCCCTCCACCGGATTTCCGTACTGGTCCCGGACGGTGCCCTGGACGCCCGATGCGGCTGCCTCGGAATCGAGCGGCACGAGTGAGGCCCAATAGACGCCCTCATTGCCATCCCTGGAGCGGCTGTACTCCACCGCGGCCGTACCGTAGTTCGGATGATGAATCTTCAAGAGAACCGATAGCGTTCCATGGGGCACCCATCGTCCAAGCCGCCCGAGATCGTCGGTTCTGTCTTCGCCCAGAAGCACTTCCGGACGCTGATAGTCCAGGTAGACGCCAACGGCGACAGAGGCCCTGGGAATCGGCTCGCCTCGCGCATCGACCACGGTGCACCATGGATCGAACGCCTTCCGTTCGACCGCAAGGTCATAGAGTTGCAGCCAGGGGCCGCTTCCGAACAAACCCGCCCAGACCGAGCGGCCCAGACTGTCCGCGACGACCGGATCGGCCTGGTCCGGACCCCAGACCGCGACGATTGAGGACGAAGAGATAGAAGGATACGCCGCTTTGATTCCGCTGCCGCCAACGACGCCATTGGCCAGGGGAACATTGACGAGCGCGTACGTTCCGTTCGGATCGGACGGCTTCGGATACACGCGGACGGCGACGCTGCGGCCGACGAGCCTGGCCAGGAACGCCGCTTTGTTCGGATCCGTCTCGCCGCCTCCCCCCGGGACCCGTTGAGCGAACGCAGGACATGTCACCGCGATGAGCACGATCAATGAAACCGGGATCTTCCGCCGCATAGGGACTCCTCGCTAAACAAGACCGAGACCCTATTATACCCGCAGTTGAGGATAAAACAAGGGTTGAATGAAGCCGCAAGTCGCCATGCCGCACTCATCTTCGAACGCCGGCGTGCCTTCGTATCTCTTCGGGCCGGCGGCCACAGCACGGATAGTGACAGCAGGCGTGGGGACCTGCCCCCTACGGCTGCGATCGCTGCCAGGGGACGGCGCCGGCCTGGCTGATGTGGGCCTGGAGGGCGTTGAAGAGCTTGGCGTACATCGGGTGCTTCTTGTCGAGCGGGCGTTCTTCCTCCGGGTCGTCGCTGAGGTTGTAGAGGGCCATTGGCTCGAAGGGGCTGTTCTGCAGGAGCTTGAAGTCGCCTTCGCGGGCGGCGTAGTACGCTCGGCCGCCGTAGCGGGGGCCGCCCTCGCGACGGACCCAAAACAGCGTGCGCTGGTCCGCAGGCCGACCCCTGCCCAGAAGCGTCGGCAGGAAGCTCGCGCCATCGATCGGGTGGTCGATCGGAGTGCCCGCGGCCTCGCAAACGGTCGGGAAGATGTCCATCGTCAGCGCGACGCGGTCGCTGCGCGAGCCCGGATCGATCCGGCCCGGCCAGGCCGCGCACATCGGCTCGCGGATGCCGCCTTCGTACATGTCGCCTTTGCCCGCACGGAGCGAACCGTTCGATGCGCCCAGGTCGAGTTGCCCGCCGTTGTCGGAGGTGAAGATCACCAGCGTATCGTCGGCAACACCCGTCTCTTTCAGCGCGTCGAGCACCTTGCCGACGCCGGCGTCGAGATGCTCGATCAGCGCGACGAGCCTGGCTCGCTTGTCGTCGATGCCCGGCTGCCTCTGCTTCACGCGGTCGAGCCATTCCTGGGGCGGCTGGATCGGCGCGTGCGGCGCGTTGTAGGCGAGGTAAAGAAGGAACGGCCGGTCTTTCTTCTCCGCCCGCTCGCGGAGGTAGTCGATG
>JBDKUU010000186.1:0-8920 GCA_039679525.1 Phycisphaerales bacterium
GAAGACGCCCTGACGTTCCGAACGAGAATGAGAAAAGTAGAATGTCCCCTTTTTCTCGGAGGAGAAGGAAGGTAGGAACGGAAGAAGGTAAGAAGGTAAGAACCGAATCGGACCAACCCCTCCGACCTTCTTACCTTTCTACCTTCTTACCTTCTTCGATCCTGGAAAACTGCCGCACCGAGGGCCAGTACTTCCATGCGGTGGCTCGCCTGATCGGCGGAGCGGCCGAGGCCCTGCACTACGCCCACGGGCACGGCATCATCCATCGCGACGTCAAGCCATCGAATCTCATGCTCTCCTCCGACGGCCGGCTGGTCCTGCTGGATTTCGGGATCGCCCGGATCTGCGAGGAACATGGGATGACCGTCACCGCGTCGTTCGTCGGCACGCCGCGGTACATGAGCCCCGAGCAGATCACCGGCGGCGACGCCAAGCCTGACCACCGCTGCGACATCTACTCGCTCGGCGCCACGCTGTACGAGCTGCTCACGCTGGAGCCCCTGATCGACGGCGACACTCAGCACCAGGTCATTCACCAGATCCTCAGCGACACCGTCCGCCGGCCCCGGCAGGTCAACCGCCGCATTCCCCTGGACCTGGACACCATCTGCTGCAAAGCCATCGAGAAGGACCCGACCCGGCGATACCAGAGCGCGGCGGAGCTGGCCGAGGACCTGCGGCGGTACGTGAGCGGCCGCGTGATTCGGGCTCGACGGCCCGGCCCGGTGAGCCGCCTGGGCAAGCTCATGCGCCGGCACAAGGCAGTCACGGCCCTCGTGTGCCTGGTCGTCGCCGCCAGCACGACGGCGGGGCTCATCGGCTGGAAGCACTACACGACCCGCTGGGCCCAGCAATACGCGATGGCCCAGATCGATACTCTCCTCGAACGGAAAGACTACTTCGAGGCCCTGCGCCTGGCCGAGCGGGCCGAACGCTACATTCCCAACGATCCCCTGCTGGTCGACCGCTGGCCCCGGCTGTCCCGAGAGCACACCGTCATCACGACGCCGCCGGGCTCCCGAGTCTATATCCGCGAGTACTTCCGCACCGACAGCGGCTGGAAATATCTCGGCCGCACGCCGCTGCGGCACATCCGCATCCCGTTCGGGACCTATCGATGGAAGGTGGTGAAGAGCGGGTTCGCGCCCCTGGAGACGGTGCAGACGAATGAGCCGCCGGCCTCCAACGTCGGTCCGTCGGGCCGACTGGCCAGGCAGATGGAATTCACGCTGCAGGACGCGGCCGGCAGTCCCGCCGACATGGTTTGGATCCCGGCGTCGAACCTCGACCAGATGGGCATGTACCATGGGCAGCGACTGATCCTCCTGGCCCCGGCGTACTTCATCGACAAATATGAAGCGACCAACCGCCAGTTCAAGGAGTTCGTCGACGCCGGCGGGTACGAGAAACCCGACTTCTGGAAAGAGGAATTCATACGAGACGGCAAGGTCCTGCCCTGGTCCGAGGCGGTCAAGACGTTCCGAGACCAGGCCGGACAATTCGGCCCCGCCTCCTGGCGCGACGGCTCGTATCCCCAGGGCCAGGACGACGACTACCCCGTCGGCGGGGTCAGTTGGTACGAGGCGATGGCCTATGCGAGGTTTCGAGGCAAGGACCTGCCGACGGTTTTCCACTGGGCCCTGGCCGCACGGGCCGACGACAATCCCTGCACGATCGCCGGCATGAGCAACTTCGGGGACGGCCCCGCTCCCGTGGGGACGTACGCCGGCATGGGCAAGTTCGGCCTCTGCGACGCGGCCGGGAACGTGAGGGAATGGTGCAGCAACGCGGTCGAGGGGACGGACGACGCCCGATGCATCCTCGGCGGCGCGTGGGACGAGCACGCGTACAGCTTCGCCGCGGGCGGAGGCGCTCGGTCGCCCTGGGATCGGGACCCCCGCAACGGCCTGCGCTGCGTCCTGTATGTCGGCGGCAGGGAGATCGTCCCGCCGATGGCGATGGCCCCGATCGAACGCAAGGATCGGGACTTCTCGTACTTCAAGCCGGTCTCGGACGAAGTCTTCGCGTCGTACCTCGACACATCGTATCGCTACGATCCGGCGGAGCTGAATGCCCGGATCGAGCGCTCGGATTACGATCTGGGCTACTGCCGGAGAGAACGAGTCTCGTTCGACGCCGCTTACCCGGGCGAACGAGTCGTCGCCTACCTGTATCTGCCGGAAGACGCCAGGCCGCCCTGCCAGGCCGTCGTCTGGTTCCCCAGCGACGAGGCCCGCGACAGCCCCTGGACCGAGCAGGCGTTCACGGACGAGATGGCCGCGATCGTCCGCAGCGGCCGGGCCCTGGTCGCGCCCATCTACAAGGGCACGTACGAGCGGCGGCTTTCCAAGATCTACCCGCCCGAAGGCGTCCAGAGCAGAAACCTCTGCATCCAGCGATCGCAGGACCTGCGAAGGACCGTCGACTATCTCAAGACCCGCGACGACATCGACGCCGGCAGGCTCGCCTACGTCGGGCTCAGTTGGGGCGGGCAGATGGGCCCGATCATGATCGCGACGGAGCCCCGGTTCAAGACGGGCATCCTGCTTCTCGGCGGAATCTGCGCCTGCAAGAGGCATCCGGCCGCGGACCCGGCCAACTTCGCCCCGCGGGTCACGATCCCCATGCTCATGATCAACAACGCCACCGACTCGGTCTTCCCGCTCGAGACGGCCCAGAAGCCGCTGTTCGACCTGCTGGGGACGCCGCCGGATCAGAAAGAACATGTCCTGTTCCCCGGCGAGCACAGCATCGCCTGGGAGTGCCGTGATCAGTATCACAAGGCCATCACCGATTGGCTGGACCGGCGCCTCGGCCCGGTCGAGAAAGCCGCAGAGGGACAATGAAGACTCTGTCGTCGGACGAATGATTGCGTCGCAAAACCCCGATGACTGTGGTATGATGAAGCACGCGGCGACGTTGGAAACCGTCACGAATCGAGGGTTTGCGCTCCATGTCCATGAGTGAGGAAGATCGCAGCCTCCTGGAGGCCGTCCGGCGAGGCGACGCCGCTGCGTGGGCCCGGCTCGTCGACGAATACCAGGGCCGCCTTCTGCGATTCGCCCAGACTCGCGTCCCTCAGAGCGCCGACGCCGAGGACATCGTCCAGGACACGTTCGCTTCGTTTGTCAAAGTCATCCACACTCTCCGGATCCAAACCAGCATCGAAACCTATCTGTTCGGCATCCTGCGCAACGCGATCGTCAATCGCGTGCGGACGCGGTGGGCCCGAACGGTGTGCCTGATCCAGGACGTCTATCGCGGCGGCGAGGAGGATGTCCCCGACGACCTGCTCACCTGCATGACGTCGCCCGATCCGAGCGTCAGTTGGTGCGTCAGCCACCAGGAACAGCACGACCTGCAACGGCAGGTCCTCGCCGAGGCGTTGCAGCGAATGATCCAGGATCTCCAGGAAGCGGGCAAACTCCGGGACTTGAAAGTCGCGGAACTGGTGTTCTACTGCCAGCTTGGAGGCAAAGAGGTCGCGAAGCTGCTCCAGATGGACGAGGGGCTCGTCCGCGTCGTGAAGCATCGTTGCCTCAAGTCCATTCGCGAGGCGGTGGCCGCCAGCGACGCGATCCAGGATCTGTCGGTCTCTTTCTCCGAGGACCTGTTGACCGAGGTCTGGGGCTCGCAGCGTCTGAGTTGTCCGAAGCGCAGCACGCTCGGCGCCTTTCTCCTGGAGAGCCTCTCGCCGGAGTGGTTCGACTACGTGGACTTTCACCTGACGACGATGGGCTGCCATTTCTGCCGGGCGAGCTTCAAGGACCTCCAGGAGCAGCAGGCCGGCAGTCAGGAGACCCAATTCCGCCAACAGATCCTCAACTCGACCATCGGCTTTCTCTCGGACGGCATGTAGGGTGGGCTCTTAGCCCACGCGTCTCGATCATTCGGACTCTGGAAGACCACACGACAACTCTGTCGGAGATTGCTGTCCTGCGTCCAAGTTCGAAGAAGCGGACGAACCTCTACTGGGAGCCGCCTCTGGAACGTGCCCCGGGACTCAACCCGGGTCCGTGAGACGGTCGAGGCCTCTGGTGGACGCCCCGCTGCAAAGCTTCAAAGCGGTTCTCCAAGATGTCCACGCCGACGAGGATGATCACCGCCAGCACGGCCAGCTTGACGCCCAGCCACGCGAACCCCAGGCCGATCGTCGAGCCGATCGCCGCCAGGACCCAGATGGCCGAAGCGGAGGTGACGCCGACGACGGACCCCTGCCGGGTCAGGATCACGCCGGCCCCGAGAAAGCCGATCCCGGTCACCACCTGGCCGACGATCCGCGAGGGGTCGGTGGCGTCGTTGGAGATGAATCGCGTCATCGCGATGAAAATGTACGTCCCGGTGCAAATCAGGGCGCTGGTCCGCATCCCCACGGGCTTGCCCCGCAACTGCCGCTCCAACCCAATGATCACCCCGGAAAGGAAGCAGCACAAGAGTCCTTCCCACGTCAGCGGATGGATGTCAACGATGTTCATAAGCAAGCGGAACGCGCCCCACAACCAAACGTCCCCGATCTCTCAGAGTCCAAACCCCGATCCAACACGCAGCACAGCATACCCGCAGTCAATCGGTGGGGCAAGCCCCACCGTTCTTTCATTTCTCTCACCGCTCTCCTATTTCTCCCGGAGCCAGCGGAGGACTTCGCGGGGGCCGGGACGCTTGCCGTACATGAGGATGCCGGTGCGAAAGACCTTGGCCGCCGCCCAGATGCACGCCAGAACGCCGGCCGTCAGGACGAGGAAGGACAGCGCGATCTCGCCCCACCAGATGTCCGGGCTGCTTGCCAGCCGAAGCACCATGAGCATCGGCGTCGTCGGCGGCACATACGAGAGGATGCGGGCCAGATCACCGTTGGGGTCCCGGGCCAGTTGCGGCCAAGCCACCAGCGGGATGATGAAGATGAGCGTGACCGGCATCATCAGGCTCTGGGTCTCCTTGATCGTGTTGCAGATCGAGCCGGCCCCGGCCAGGATCGCGCTGAACAGGATGAAGCCGAGGACATAGTAGATCAGGCCGAAGACGAGCAGGTCGGGACTGACGTCGATCTCGATGCCGCGCCAGGTCGCGGCGCCGTACGCCGCGGAGCCCCAGAGCGTCATGACCGTCAGACCCACGCCGGCCAGGCCGACGATCTTGCCCGCCATGAGCTGGAACGGGCTAACCACGGACAGCAGCATTTCGATGATTCGAGAATTCTTCTCCTCGATGATGCTGCTGATCATATGCTGGCCCATGCCGACGATGCCGATGAAGATCAGGTACATGAACCCGAACGGGATCATCATGCGGATCGTCCGCTGCCCCTCGCTCTGCTCCTTCTCGCGGCCCTGCTCCTCGCCCAGTTCCACCCGGCGGATCGGGACGTTCTGAATCTCCGCCAATACCGCCGGATCGATCCCGCGAACCTGGTACCGGCGGTCGATCACCGCGTCCCGCAGCAGCCGCTCCACGGTCCACAAAGCGTCGATCTGCGAGGCTTTGGGCTTGTAGGTGTAGAATTGCAGCGTGCCCTTGCCGCCCTCCAGGTCGCCCTCGAACACGACGTAAGCGTCGAGCTCGCCCCGCCTGAGCTTTTCCTTGCCGGCCTCTTCGGGCGAGGCCCCTCCGTCCCCGGCGGGCAAGGGCCGAAGATCCAGCGGGCTCTGGGGGCTGGCCTTGTTGTGCTCCTCGAACGCCCTCGCGACCCGCGCGTACAGGTCATTGGCCGGCGAGGTGATCCCCACACGGACCGCGGGGCGGGGCCCGGTCTCCTTGTCGACCATCACCTTGCCCAGAATGACGATGATGCCGACGAGGATGGGGACGAAGAGCAGGCTCAGGAGAAACGTCTTGGTCTTGACCGTATCGAGGAACTCACGCCGGGCGACTCTACCGATCTTCCACATGGTCGCCTCCAACCAGCCGCACGAAGATCTCGTGCAGCGAGGGCTGCTTGATCTCGAACGCCCGAACGCGCGAGCGCTCCACGAGAATCCGCAGCAGGTCCTGGGAATCGGCGCCGTCCCGCAGCGTCACGTCGAGCCGTCGCCCGTCCGGCTGAACCGCCGTCACGAACGGCAGCGTCCGGACGAATTCGGCGTCGCCCTCGACTTCGACAGAGACCGTGCGGGACTCGTGCCCCGACCGGATCTCGTCCAGCGTGCCGTCGACGACCACTTTGCCCTTGTTGATCAGCACGATGAAATCGCACAGTTGCTCGGCCTCGTGCATCCCATGCGTGGAGAATAGGACCGTCCTCCCCTGGTCGCGCATGCCGGTGATGATCTCCCGGAGCAGGTCCTGGTTCACGGGATCGAGGCCCGAGAACGGCTCGTCGAGGATCACCAGCTCCGGGTCGTTGATCACGGTGACCGCGAACTGGAGCTTCTGGTGCATGCCGCGGGAGAGTTCCTCGACCTTCTTGTTCGCATGGGCCGCCAGGTCGATCCGCTCCAGCCACGCGGGCACGCGCTCTGCGAGTTGCGCGGCGGTCATGCCTTTGAGCGAGCCGAAGTAGCGAAGGACCGCGGCGGCGGTCATCTTGCGATAGAGCCCCCGCTCTTCCGGCATGTACCCCACGCGGCCGCGTGCGAACGACGCAGCCGGCTCGCCGAACAGGCGGATCTCGCCGCGATCCGGCCGGATGATGTCCATAATCATGCGGAGCGTCGTGGTCTTGCCGGCCCCGTTGGGCCCGAGGAAGCCGTACACCGCCCCCTGCGGCACGTGGATGGTCAACCCGTCCACCGCCCGCACGGACCCGAACGATTTGCAGATGTTCTCCAGCTCGATGGCACGCATGACATATGGCTCCGCTACGGCATTTCGCCGATTGTACCGTCTCCGGCTTTGGGGTCAACATCGGTTCTGCAGACACGGACTTGCGGCCGATCGCCAAGCAGATTCCCACGAGTCGAAATCCGAAGCACGAAATTCGAAATCCGAAACAAATCCAAAACCCAAAGCACGAATGACCAAAACGCTGGCGCACGGCGAGAGCCCGTTTTGAATTTGGGATTTCGGTCATTCGTGCTTGTTTCGAATTTCGTGCTTCGAACTTCGGATTTCAATGACATCCGTGCGTGTCGGATTGTCAAAAAACTTCCTCGCACCTGTTCAGGCAAGATCGGCGATGTCGCTCTGGGGTTCGCCGACGAGGTAGATCCGGTTCTTGCCGCCTCGCTTGGCTTCGAGAAGGGCCTGGTCGGCCCGTTCGAAGAGTTGCCTGGCGGTCGAACCGTCGCGGGGGAAACTGGCCAGGCCGCCGCTGATCGTCAGCACGCCTTCGCCCCTGGGGCCCAGCAGGTGCAGGTCGGTCCGGCCCAGGGCCTGCTGGAACCGTTTGGCCACGCTGATCGCCTCGGGGGGATGCTCGCCTGCCACGGATCGCCTCTCGCGGGGGACCCCGCCGGTGGCGGCGTGCGGGTCGTCCCAGAAGACCACGGCGAACTCGTCGCCGCCGATGCGGCCGACCACGTCGTGGGGCCGGCAGCAGCGCCGCATGAGGATCGCCACCTGGCGAAGGATCTCGTCGCCGGTCATGTGGCCGTAGACATCGTTGTAGTGCTTGAAGTTGTCGATGTCGAAGACCAGGAGCGTGACGCGGCCTCCGACCTGGCGGGCGCGATCCAGAATCTGCCTGGCGAACTCCCACGTGTACCGGCGATTCTTCAGGCCGGTCAGATCGTCCGTGGTCGCCAGCCGTTCGAGCTGCTCCAATCGCTGCTGCACGTCGGCCGGAATAACCGGATCCGAGGAGGGAGCGATTTGAGATTTGAAATCTGAGATCTCAGATTTCAGATCTGAGATCTGAGATTCCGCCTTCGCCTGCGCGCCTTTCTCGTCGCGTCGAGGACGGAGATTCGCCAGGCACGTCGGGCAGACATGGTACTCGTCGGCCCATTTCGGCTCGCCGGGGACCTGGGTCGCGAACCGCCGGGCGATCGGCTCCTCGTGCATCCGGGCCAGCAGGATAATCCTCGCGTTGGTGCATTTTCGCAGGGCCTTCAGAATCGCCCCGAGTTGGCTCAGCAACCCCTCCATGACGACGGCAACCGCGTCGAACCGGTTGCGGGCCGCGGCGTCGATCCCGTCCAGAATGTTGTCGCGCATTTCGAAAACACGACGATCCATGCGGTGCGCGTCCAGCAGGGCCTTGTCGGCGTCGCCGATCAGCAGCACCCGGCCCGGCCCGGCCCCAGCAGGTTGTGGCCGCATCTCGCTAGACATCGGTCCCCTGCCCCAACAGCGCGCTGAGTTCGGCCTCGGTGGCTCGCAGGTCTTCGTCGGCCAGGTCGCCCAGACTCTTGCGAACGGCCGGGCGTCCTGCGACGCTGAGCCAATCCCTGAAGACCGGGCGAATCTCCTTCGCGTCGTCCACGATCGCGGCCCCCGCCCGAACGGCGGGCAACATGCCGCCGGAGCCCATCGAAGCCCCCTTCTCCAGGAGACAGCAGCACCGCAGGGAATTCGCCTCGGCGATGTGGAAGAAACGATTGTCCTCCCGGGCCAGCTCCCGGATCGGACCGACCACGAGCGTACGCCGGCCCGCAGCTCCGGCCGCCGCGGCCACCGCCGAGTACACGTCGTCGCAGTGGACGGCCTCGACCTGATATTCCCGCGCCAGCCGAACCATGGTCCGCACGAACTCACTACAGGGATCGCCCACGACGATCAAGTATGGATCGATTCCCGGATTGCCTCCAGTCATCACCGATTCCTCGTCCTGCCATCACCCTACGGCGGCTTCTCCCCGACTCGGAGCCGCTCGTCATCTCCCATGCTATCAAAGCCGTCGGGAAAGTCAAACCAAAGCGGGGGAGGAATCGCGTCGGCCGGGACGATGGGCGTGACATGCTCCGGCAAAGGCTGAATTCGAAGGGACTCCGGCCTCGACGGCCTGCATCACTCCGTCTTGGGCAGATCGTCGAGGTTCTTCTTG
>JBDKUU010000187.1:0-1606 GCA_039679525.1 Phycisphaerales bacterium
GGGCGGCTGTTCCCTGATCTGCCGCGCACGCTGGCCCAGTTCGCCCAGTTGCCGCGAGACGGCGTTCACCGACTCATAGGCTTTGGCGACGGTCTTGAGGGCCAGATCGGGGTTCGCGTCATACAACGCGCCGATCTCTTCGGGCGTATAACCCATGTGCAGGGCCGCCCGGTAATGACTGTCGGGGATCGCTTTGGTCTCCTCGGCTGCCGGCTCGTCGGTCTTGGGCTCCGGGGTAGGGTCGTCCGTCGCTGTCAGTTCCTTGGGCTTGGCCTTCGTCGGGACCGCATCCTGCGGCTCTGGCTCGGGCTTGACCTCTGGTTCTGAGGTAGGTTCGGACTTCGCTGCCGGTTCCACAGGCGCAGGGGCCGGGGTAGGCGATTCGTCAAGGCCACCCTCGAAGTCGATCTTGTCAATCTCAGTTTGAAGCTCAGTTATCTCTTTACCCATGTGTTCGTTCCCCTAAATGATTTCCTTTCGGCTCGACGGCTTCACGACGCCGCGAGCCTCGATGTACTTCTCGTGCTGTGCGAAGTTCCGCAAGACCGGCCTACAAGCCGCGTCGAGCGGGACATCGGGGTAGAGTCGTCGGTGTTCCTCTGCCTGGTCCGGGTGGATCGCGAGGGCGTCACTATGTATCTCCCTGTTATACGAGTCCGCAGTCGTGCGGAATCCCTCGGCGGCGTAGTCCCTGTCCATCACTGCACAGCACTGGCGGCAGGTCTCCACGGAGTTACTCGCGGCCATCGGCTTGGCTATCTCATCGGTCCAGCCGCAGGCCGGGCACTTGAAGGCGTAGGTCGGCATACGTCATTTCCTCCCCAGAATCCTGTCGATCTCCGCCTTGTCGTCCTTGGACAGCAATTTGTACTGCTCGGCGTTGACCCCGGTCAGGCCGTTGGCCTTGGCCTTGCCCCACGCGCCGGTCTTGTTCACCATGTCGGGGTACTTCTTCTTGAGTTCCGCATTCACCTTGGACTTCTCTCTGGCGTTGCGGGGCTTGGCGAGTTTGGGCTTACTGAACATCAGATTCCTCCCATGTTCATCTGGGCCTGGCCGACCGCTGCGGTCTGCTGAGCCTGCTGGTTGAATTGCGCCGTCGGACCCGCCATCGGCGCACCGCCGACCGGGAATCCGCCATTTTGCATCGTGTCCATCGAGCCGCCCGGACCCGAGCGGCCCTCCTTCTTGTTCTGCTTGCCCACCGTCGAGGCGTACCACGCCATCCGCTGTTGGAACTCAGGGTCCTCGAAGATGCCCTCGACGATCTCCGCGATGCCCATGTCCTCGGCGATCACGGTCAGGTATCGGGGGAGGTTGAACGGGTGGCCCGCCTGCATGGCGACCATCGCGGCCTGGAACGCCTGCGGGGCGATCTGGGTCGTGAACGCACTGACGGCCCGCATCCTGTCGGCCGGATCAATGACGTTCATCGACCGCTTGACGATGGTGAATCCAAGCGTGTCGAACTCGCCCGTGCGGTCCTGCGGGGTCAGGTACATCTGCCGCTCCCGCCCGTTGGGCAGCCGCTTGATGAGCGGGATGCCTGGCTGGCCGGGGACGAACATCAAGTCGTCGTTGTGCAGATACCACGCCTCCTTGTTGC
>JBDKUU010000188.1:0-4878 GCA_039679525.1 Phycisphaerales bacterium
ATTTTCGACCGCATCTCCGTCGCCCGCCGCGAGCATCGAAGTGTGCCCGTAAGGGCATATCCGCTCTTTTTGTTGTTCTGCGAGGCACTGGAGCGAGGTAGATAACACCTCCCGGCGTCACTACGAACCAAGCCCGCCATCCTGGTTTGAATGCCCGCCGATCGCACAGCCGCCGGATACGTGAAGACCTGCACAGCCGCCGTCCAGCGTTTTCCCGATTTCTCTTGCACGCTCCACGCCGTCAACCATAATGATGTACTGGAACACCCCTGATTGAGCACCTGTGATAAGGTTGGAGCGCGGGACAGACGAGACGTCGCCCGGTTTCCGATACGATGGAACGGCGATGACAGCGGCGATATGTATGGCAGTCCCCTGTCGTCGGATTGACTCCCGCATCCCGATCCATTGTTCTTTCTGACTACTGTGCCTGGTCGAATTTCGGGCCGAATTGTGAAAGGGAGACACGATGAAGACGAGCAACACCCTGTGGATGATGGCTCTGGTCGCGATGCTGGCGGGCTGCAATTCACACCATTTCGCGTATCGGCATGACGCACCTCAGATGAAGGACGCGAGCAGGAGAGCCAAGTGTGTCCCCGTCTTCCTGCCGCGGACGGTACTGGAATTCCGATGCACCGCCGTAGTCACAACAAAAGAGACCAACACGCTTGTGACGCGCGGCGTGAACAGGGACAAAGCCAGGAGAGAGGCCCTGCTTCTGGGCATCACGCTGAACACGGAACCCAATAAGACCACCTTCTCCATCAAGGACCCCGTACTGACGGTCCGGGGGGAACGCGACCCTCAGGAGCTGTATTTCATCGAATTGCCGTGCGGTTTCGCTGAGAAACGGGACTTCAGCGAGCAGTTCTCCTGCGATGGGGTTCCCGGGTCGATTTCATCCACGGTCGAGAATAAAACGTTCGAGCTTGTCGCCAAGACGATTGAAGCCGGCGTGGGCGTTGCAGCAAAGATGACAGCAAAATCCCCGAACGGACCACCCGAGCCGGACTTGCTTGGTTCAGTTGTGGATGAGATCAAGTCCATTCGCAAATCCCGCCAGAAACTGATCAAGGGACAAACCCTTTGTTCCCAGATGGACGAGAAGGTCTTCTCCCGCATGCTGGACGAGTTGGCGAAGGAGGAAACGAAACTGACGGCCTACTTCCAAGGCGCCTCTCGCGAGGCATCGTTCCCACTGGTCTGCACGATTCGGCTTCCGTCGCCGGAGGCTTCCCATCGACAGCCGCTGACACTCTTCACGTACAACATCAAGACAGGGTTTGTACCCTGCTTTGCGTTCGATGAGACGGTTCAGCTATCCTCCCTGCCCAAGCCTCTGCTGCAACGCGACGGTGCATCTCCCGTCTATGCGGACACTCGTTGCGTGGAACTGAGGCTCAAGAAGTTCACTGACGTCACGCAATCCGCCGCAGGGACAAACGTCTCGCAAACGCACCGCAGGCACGGCCTGCCGTACCGGATTCCCGCGCATGTCTTGGCGGAGATCGTGGAGAAGACTCCCAATAGAACTCACCTCTCGCTGATGAAGGCGGATATTCTGCTGGCTCAGTGGGGTCAGGTCGCCTATCTGCCGGCAAGCCTTGGAACGCCCGGCAGCACGTTCAAACCCGTCTATTACACGGACACAGGGGCGCTCAAGGAACTGACCGTCGCCGGTACGCCCATGTCGGCCGATTCTCTCGCATCCTTCGACAAGGCCGCAGGTTCGATCGCGGACGCCCTCAAGGCAAAGGCCGACCGCGAGGCCGCCGCGGACAAAGAACGGGCCGCGAAAGAGGACGAGTTGAACAAGCTCAAGCGAGAAGCGGATATCCTGGAACAGAAGGTTCGCATTCAAGGCCTGCAGGAGAAGCTGCCGACATCCCAGACGCCCTGAAGCGAACGGAGCCGTGTTTCCGCGGGACGCATCCGTCACCGACGGCGCCGAATCGCTCCGCAGACCAGGCCGACACCTGTCAGCAATAGTGCGCCGGGCACAGGAACAACGGATGCGTCGCTGGGGTCGACGTAGGTTCGAAAGCCCATGTCGGTAGACGGCCAGGGGTCGTACGTGGCGCCCGGGATGTCGGTCCCGCCCGGTCCGGACAAATATTCAGTCGTGTAGAACCGGCCGCCCGCGTAGATGTCGTCCGTAAGGGTCCCTACCCACCAGCCTTCCGCGTCGAGCTGCGAGGCATCGACGATCGCCAGCACGTCGCCGGGGCTCACGGTCAGGCCGAACGAGCTGATGTCGGCGCCGCCTGCGCGACAAGACATGAAAGACCCAGCGTCAGAACGCTCAATACAACCGACTTTCTCATGTGACCCTCCCTGTCTAAAGAAGATGCAAAACGATCTCCCACACACATGCCCGTCCCTGCTCGAACAGGGCTCGACGTTCGGATCGGGTGCTTCGGACCGGCCTCACAGGGTGCTTCATCTTCGCATGTATGGGGGATCATTCCATGTGCAGACATTCGCCGGCTGCAAGGGAGAACCCGGGGCCAAACAGACAAACTGGTGTCGTTATTTCCGACGCATGGCGATGGAAGTGGGGAGCGTTCAGCACACCCACGCACAGGCTGATGTGCATCGTGCGGCGGGCACAAAAGGACCGGCGGCCGGTCCCCTTACGCCTTGGGCGCAGATTCAGCCGGGGGATTGGGCTTCTTGTACTGGTACTTTTCCTTGCGGATCAGTTCGTTCCAGATCGCCTTGGCCTGTTCGTCCGAACCACTGAACGGCTTGTCCGTGCCCCTCGACTTGCGATATGCAGCATTCGTCGTATCCGACATCCTTCACCTCAAGACAGACAGCGCAGTCTTTCCCGAGAGACGTCTCGGACTATCGTAAGACCACTCGCCGCTGTGTAGATTCATTATAGGTTCCCTGCCGGAGGATGTCAACGAAAAGTCTCACAATATCGCCCGTTTTTGGGATTTGTGGAGCCCACAATAAGCCACTCGTGTCGTGGAGCCGACCTGCGTCGGAAAGACGCGGGGGATTCTTCATTCTCCCGTGCCGGACGGGAGTTTCACGTCGGCGATCACCGCGGCGTGGTCGGAGTGGAGGGTCCGCAGCGTCCTGGCGCGCACCGGGACGATGTCCGGAGAGAGCCAGATGTGGTCGAGGTCCAGGACCGGCAGCAAGGCCGGCCACGTGGGGATCAAGCCGGACCCGGAGGACGCGAAGGCGTGCCGGAACGAGCCGCGAAAGTCCCGGAAGAACGCGGACGTGAGCGGCGTGTTGAAGTCGCCCAGGACGATCGTCGGGCGCCGCATCGACTCGGCCGATTCGTACACGCGGGCGATCAGTGGGCCGCGAAAAGAGAACAGATTGCTTTCGAGATCGACCATCGCCAGCGAGACAGGACCGGCCGGCGTGCTCAGCTCGCAGGTGAGGACGCGTGAGCTGATTCCCATGGCGCTCACGGATACTTTCGAGACCGGGTACACGGACAGCAATGTCACGCAGCCGGGCAGGTAGGTGATGGTGTGATTCGGCAGGCGGGAGTCCCACACGCGGCCTTGCTTCATATGGGGTCGGTCCGATTCGATCAGGACGATGACCTGGCCGCCCGCGATTCTCAGGGCGTCCGCGACGGCCGTCGTATTCTTGCAGTGCCCGATGTTCCACAGGACGATCCGCAGATCCCCCGCCGAGGCCGGCGGATGCGTGTATGCGAGGTCCGTTCGAATCCAGGTGACCATCGCCAGCACCGCGGCCGCGATCGAGACCGCGACCCAACTCAGCGACGCTCGCCGGGATAGAAGGCCCACGGACAGCAGGGCCGCGACGGCGATCACCAGGGGCGGCAGCGCGTAGAAGAGCACGGCCAGTCCCGGAACGCGGTCCTTGATCGTGTACTGAAGGAGCAATCCAACGAGGCCTATCGCCAGAAAGATGAATCCGCTCGCTCTCGCGAAGAGTGTTCTCAGGGGCGTCCTAGCGATGATACGTCCCCCCCTGCCGTCGCTGCTCCGCCTTTTGGCTGATGACGGTGCCCTCCCGCACGTCGAGCCCGATCCGCTCGATCAGGGTCTTGATGTACGCCAGATGCGGGCACGGCGGCGAATGGTAGTTGTCGTTGGCCACGCAGGACGAGAGCTGCACGACGATCCGATCCTTGGTGACGCCTTCCTTCTTGGCGATGGTCCGCAGGAACTGCGTGAGCTTGCGATGGCTGGCCCGGCCGCAGCAGCCGCCGCAGGTGATGGCCAGACAGCGGATGGGCTTGTCCTTCGGGTAGTCCGCGAAGCCGCCGGTCCGCTCGTGAAAGGCCCGCTCGCACAGGTAGCCGGGACAGCGCTCCTTCACGATGTGACATTGCAGGATGACGACGTAGTCTTTGTTTGCGAGGTCTGTCATGCTCGGTCTCTCTAGAGTTTGAAATGCTCGGTGGCGATCCGACGGATGTGTTCGCCGATGGCCAGCGACGCGGTGGCGGCCGGCGACGGCGCGTTGAGGACGTGAATCGCGTGGGCGCGGGTCTCGATCTTGAAATCGTCCACGAGGGCGCCTCTGGGTCCGAGGGCCTGGGCCCGCACGCCGGCCTTGGCCGGATGGATGTCGTCCGCCTGCACGGATGGAACGAGCCGCTGCAACTGCTCGACCAGCAGCTTCTTTCGAAAGGCGCGGGCGTACTCGTTCAGGCCGTATCGCCAGTGCCTGGCGAAGAGCAGCCATGTCCCGGGATAGGAGAGCGACTCGCACGCGTCGCGCAGACTGAAGTCCAGCTTGCCGTAGCCCTCGCGTTTGAACGAGAACACCGCGTTGGGCCCGCACTCGACCGATCCGTCGACCATCCGCGTGAAGTGTACGCCCAGAAACGGGAACTGCGGGTCGGGGACGGGATAGATCAGGTTGCGGACT
>JBDKUU010000189.1:0-7875 GCA_039679525.1 Phycisphaerales bacterium
TTCCTGCCACCGATCACGTGGATTCGGCTCGGAGTCTGGCTCGTCGCTGGCCTTGCGATCTATTTCCTCTACAGCCGGCATCACAGCCATCTGGCCAAACACCTGTTGCACGAAATCCAAGAGCCGCGAGACGAAAGCCTCGATGCGGAAAATGGACCCGGCGTGGTCAGCCCGGAGTAATCGCCTCGATCACCGCGGGAGCTGCAAAGCAGCGAGCCGCACCAGGCCCTAGAGACTCAGCGACTCCAACTCCGGGTAGTCCGGCGTTACGACGACGTCCAGCATCTGAAGTCCAAGCTGGAACAAACCGCCGCCGATCGGACGCACGTGTTTTACTTTCGCACGAAGGAAGGTCGTGTCGCCGCCCAGCCTGAGCCCCAAGAACGCCTCGGCGAACTTAGGCGCGCGCTCAACGACGATAGCCACGCCGGTGTTCGAAAAGTCCTTG
Organism: Phycisphaerales bacterium; assembly: GCA_039679525.1. Classification (GTDB taxonomy): domain Bacteria; phylum Planctomycetota; class Phycisphaerae; order Sedimentisphaerales; family Anaerobacaceae; genus PLanc-01. Next base: position 449 of record JBDKUU010000189.1, read on the forward strand.
GTTACGGTCGTGAACGCTTGGCCGGCCTGGGGCTCTCCGCCCTCGATCGGAACAACCATGATGGGAACAACCACCGTCACCCGACTGTCGTTCCGCGGACCTTCGATGGCCGCTTTGACTCCAGCACAGTGGTTGTTGACAAGCTTCAGCACGAAGCTTTGGACGCCGGAGTCTCGCTTCCTCGAAAACAATGACATAGCCTCGCTGCTCCTTCCGCCTGCAGGAACCGAGTTGCCGTTCCTACCCTGCTGCCGCGGGGCATGCCGGTCGCCGTTCCAAAAATGTCGGCGGGAGCTGTTATTAACAAATATAGCTTGCTGCGTTCATCCAGGGCCGATTTCTTCTCCGCCCGGTTGACGCCGCGGCTCGCATGGTATAATTTTCCCAGTCAATGGCCCCCGCTTGGGGCAAACGGCGCTCGCGGAAAATCACACTTTTTGCCACCGTTATGACGTCGCGCGAACTGGTTATCAGGACCCTCAACCAAGAACCCGTCCCCCGCGCCCCGCGAGACCTCTGGGCGCCCGTCGGCGCCGCGTGGCTGCCCGCCGATGAACTGGCCGAAATCAACGTCCGCTACCCCAGCGACATCGTCACAATTGAGTCCCCGATTCAGGCGGGCAAACGCCTGCACGCCAAGCAGGGCAAGGCCGGCGAGTACACCGACGCCTGGGGCTGCGTGTGGCAGGAGGGCGAAGCCGGTGCTCCGCCCCAACTGAAGCATGCCCCGCTAACCGAGGCCTCGAAGCTCGCCGCCTATCAGCCGCCCGCGGCGCTGCTCGAACACGGCCGCTTCACCCGAGCCAACAAGACCTGCTCGACCACCAGCCGGTTCGTCTTGGCTTGGTCCGAAGTCCGGCCGCTCGATCGCTTGCGGATGCTCTGCGGCGAATCGGCCCTCGTACACCTCGCCCGCGGCAAAGATGGAATCCGCAAGCTCTTGGCTACGCTCCACGAGTCCGCTTGCAAGGAACTGGAACGCTGGGCCGCCACGGAAGTCGACGCAGTCGCCTTCCGGGATGACTGGGGCACGTCCGACGGCCTGCTCGTCTCACCCGAAATGTGGCGAGACCTGTTTCGCCCGCTCTATCGCGAATACTGCAACATCCTTCACGCCAAAGACAAGTTCGTTTTCTTCCTCTCCGGCGGAAACATCCTGGACATCTTCGGCGACCTGGTGAAGCTCGAAATCGACGCCATCCACTGCCAATTCGACCTCATGAACCCGCAACGACTGGCGAAACGCTACCGCGGTCGCATCACGTTCTGGGGCGGAATGGACCCGCAGCAGCTTCGCGAGCCCGGCACACCCAACCAATTCCGTGAGTCGGTGCTGGCCGTTCGTCGCCTGTTCGACTTCGGCTCCGGCGGCGTCATCGCCCAATGTCCGTGGGAACCAGGCGTCCGCCTCCAAACCATCGCCGCCTTCTTCGAACACTGGCTCTCGCCGCTTCCGATGCATGCCGGCTGATGTCCGCTCCTCGTCGCGATCGTGCCAGAAGCTGGTCCCCTCTCTCGTTAGTAGAGAGACGCTGGTCCCCTCTTTCGTTGGCAGAGAGAGACTGGTCCCCTCTCCCTTTGGGAGAGGGTTAGGGTGAGGGCCGTTCGATTTTCCTCCCGGGCTGCGCGCAAATCGAAACGAACGTCCCCCGCGATCTCTCGGCCCCCGACTACCCGTCGGCACGACATAATCCGAGTCGCAGCACCGCTCCGATTCTGCCTTTGACACGCACCCACGTCCACGCTATTCTCTCGCTCCTTCCCGCGAGACAAGGACGTCTCGCAGAAAACCCCACCACGGAGGGCGCTGCCTTGAACGGCCAGTGCAACGTTCTGATCGTCGACCGCTCCGAGGAGACTCGCGAGGTACTGCAAACCGTTCTCGAACGACGCGGCGTGCGAACCCTGACGACAGGCAAGCCGGAAACCGGTGCGGAGCTCGCCCAGCGCCACCACCCCGAGCTGATCGTTCTCGATCTCGAATCCCTCGATGGCAGCGATGCATCCCTCCGTCGAGCAGGCATCCTGCCCGCTACGAGTCCGGCAGGCAACGAGACCGGCAAGATGCCTGACCTACAGGACGACCGAGCCGACACGTCGATGTCAGCGGCCTCGTCACAATCGGAATATCAACCCCAGCTTGTCCTCCTGGGCAGCCTCCGCGGCTGGCGCGATCAAGCGCCCGCGGGCGAATTCGTTGCGAAGCCCTATCATTACGGCCCGTTGATTCGTAGAATCGAAGAGTTGCTGGGAGGCAAAGCCCGGCCAGGAACCTCTGTACCCCTGGGATTGGGGCAAGGAACGTGCCGACGCTATTCGTCATCCGCGGCGCCGATCAAGGAAGCCGCTTCGACCTGACCGAGCCGACCATCCGCGTCGGTCGCGATCCGTCGAACTTGATCCAGATCCACGACACCGAGGTCTCCCGCCATCACGCCGAGATTCGCCGCGTCGACAAAGACTACGGCATCTCCGACCTCAACAGCAGCAACGGCACGTTCATCAACGGCCAGCGCATCCGCCACCATCGCCTGCAAAGCGGCGATCAGCTTCAGGTCGGCCGCACGTTGATGCTCTACACCGGTCCGGCCGAAGAGCCGCAGGAAGACCTCACGGCCGCCGTCCGCATCGGCCCGCCCACCGAACTGGGCGAACGCTCGCACATCGTCCGCTCGCTCACGCAGCAAGAGGGAAGCCGTATCTTCGACCTCCAGTCCGAGCTGCCGCAAAACTCGTGGCTCGCCCGGGCGCGGAGCAACCTCCAGATCATGTACCGCACGGCGTTGGCCGTCAGCCACACGCTCGACATCGATCAGTTGCTCCAACGAATCATGGAGCTGATCTTCGAGTGGGTCGAGGCCGATCGCGGTTGCATCATGCTGATGGACCCGGCCAACAAAACGCTGCAGCCGAAGGTTCGTCGCACCCGCAAAGGCGCCCACGCCGAAAGCCGCATCACCATCAGCAAAACGATCCTCGATTACGTCGTCGAGCGGAACGAAGGCGTGCTCACCAGTGACGCCCGGCAGGACGAACGCTGGGATCCCGGCGGAAGCATCATGCAGATGGGCGTTCGCGAGGCCATCTGCGTCCCCATGCAAGGCCGCTACGACGTCGTCGGCGTCATCTACATCGACACGTCCACCTCGGCCCAGCAATTGATCCAACAGGGCGGCAATCGCTTCACTGAGGACCACCTGAAGCTGATGATCGCCATCGCCCACCAGGCGGCGCTGGCCGTCGAGGACACCCGCTATTACTCCGCCATGGTCCAGGCCGAACGACTCGCGGCCATCGGCCAAACCATCGCCACCCTCTCGCACCACATCAAGAACATCCTCCAGGGCATCCGCGGCGGAAGCTACCTCATCGAGATGGGCCTGAAGGACCACGACGAAGACATCACTCGCAAGGGCTGGAACATCGTCGACCGCAACCAGAACCGCATCTCCGCCCTGGTGCTCGACATGCTCACCTTTAGCAAGGAGCGCGAGCCCGACCTCGGGCCTGCCAACCTGAACGAAGTCGTGGCCGACGTCGTCGAACTCATGCGCGTCCGCGCGGACGAAGAGGAAGTCGAGCTTGTGTGGCAGCCCTCCGAGCCCATGCCGACGCTGGTCTTCGACGCCGAGGGCATCCACCGCTCCGTCCTCAACGTGGTCACCAACGCCATCGACGCCGTTGCCGAGCGCGAGAAGCCCCGCCGCGTCGAGGTCTCTTCCGAATATCTGCCCGAGGACGGTCTCGCCCGGGTAATCGTCTCCGACAACGGCCCCGGCATTCCGCCCGAACAGATGGCCGACCTCTTCAGCCCCTTCGTCTCGACCAAGAAGAGCCGCGGCACCGGCCTTGGCTTGCCCGTCAGCGAAAAGATCCTTCGCGAGCACGGCGGCCAGATCATTGTCGACAGCGACCCCGGCCAAGGCTGCCGCTTCACCCTCGAACTCCCCGCCACGTTGCCCCAAGACAGCAGCGAGACAATCGAGATGAAGGAAAGGGAGAAGGGGTAGGCGTAAGACACCGTTCCCGTGCGCCACGGCGATGATGGAACAGAGCCAGTTCCGTTCGTCAATTAGCTCCGCGGCTTACGCTTCTCCAAGCCGCGGGCACGAAATCAGGCCACATTTGCGGCTGCAAGAAAAACTGATACCGGACAAACGTGCCAAAGCGTTCAGTTATGGCGTCGTTCAAATCTTCGTAGGACAGGTATGATTCCATGTCGCGGGCCACGTGCCGCCATCTTATAGGTCCCGCTGCCCCATGGCGTAACGCGACGGCAGTGCGCAGCACTTGCTGGGCGAAGACCGGCTCATCCGTCGTCACGAAGGACTTGGTAAGTCTGTCCTCTGCTACGTGATCAACCATTTTCATGCGAGACAATATAAGCGCCACCAGCGCGCCCGGAACGTTCCTCGCGGAGTTGCCGTTCGCATCGCGGAATTCCGCATTCGTAACCTGCGCCCGGACTTCAGAACCAGTCTTAGTTCTCCGAGTCGTCTCGATTACGTTCGCGTCGATAAAAAGCCCAGCGTTAGGTTCAAGTTCTACGAGAAAGTCTCCCGCGACAGCACTGAACAAGTTGTTCTTCATTGCCGTTTCAATAGAGAGCGTCAATTTCTCACCATCCGACGCCGCATGCGCTGGGTCCACCAGCAGCCAAAAGCCAAGCCGCCGCGGTTTCCAAGCGATCAACAGTGGCGTGCGCATCGCGCTCGCGTATCGCTGCATCGATGAAAGGTAAGATGTCGCAAAGCGAAGCCGCTCTCGCGCTGTGGTCTTTACTTCGATCAGCGCCGTCAGCCGCACGCCAGCATGGTCGAAGATTGAGACGAGATCGGGTATTTTCCAGTTATCACTGCGGTGGCTCGAAAAGCATTCCTGGTCTAATCGATGCACGAGCGAGCACCGGCCCAACCAGGCAAGGATCGCCGAGAACTCGGTCTCTGCGGAGAGTCCGTAGTCGATCGACTGCACGCGCTTGGCAAAACCGTCGACGTCAGACACATCCCAGTTGACAGCCTCAGCGGCGCGTGCGACAAGGTGGCCCGCATCCGTCCAATTCCACGGCGAAGTTCGCATTGCTTTCTTGTTTTGCGTGCCCATGACGGTCCCTTTTCAAGAGTCTGCACTTTCTGGTATCTTGCGAGAAATTCAGTGTGTCGTCAACCTTAGTGCGGAAACGGGGCATCATCCTGACTATCCAGACGAGAGAGCGGGGAAATGCGGTGATGTCCCGTTCGCGGGTCCGCCCCCTTTGTGCGTCCCTTTTTGCGATTCGAACGCCTTGAGGTACTCGTCATGTCCAAACGATTGTCAGCGGCAGCCATTGTTGCGTTGAAAGAAGCCCTTTGCAGCGTCTACTGGTATAAGGGTGATCTTCGCAGCTTCCTTCAGCAGTCCTTGTCGAATCCGGCGGTCCTTGCAACCCTCAATTGGGACAACTACAAACGCCAGATCGTCGCCGACCTGGTTAATTATCTCTGCAGAAACCAAGACGAGCATTTGGGTGACCTTACCAAGTTGTGCCACGAGGTCTGTAACATCTCGTCGTTCAGCCATCTTGAGGCCCTCGACGGAGGTCCGGAGAAGGCTGAACGAGCACGCCAAGCGGTGTCGCACCTTCGGCGGCTCGTTCGGTCTCACGATGACGCTGATGATGAGGAGCGCGCCATCGCTGAACGGCAGCGTGCCCACGAGGCGAAGATGAAAGCCAACGCTGCCGTTCGGCAGAAATTGGAGGAGATTAAGAACCGGTACATGGCCTTGGTCACATCGCCAAATCCCCAACAACGCGGCTTTGAGCTTGAAAAGGTGATGTACGACCTGTTTGAACTGTTTGACCTCGATCCGAAGGCGTCGTTCCGCAATATGGGAGAACAGATCGACGGTGCCTTTGCTCTCGATGGCACGGACTACTTGTTTGAGGCCAAGTGGCAGGTCGAACAGATTACGGCGAAAGATCTTGATAGCTTCGCCGCAAAGGTCGGTCGCAAACTTGAGAACACACTGGGCGTTTTTCTTTCAATAAATGGTTATTCAGAGGACGGCGTCAAGGTCCACGCATCGCGTCGAGCGAATATTTTGCTCGCTGACGGGTCAGATCTCATGGCAGTGTTCGAGGAGCGCATTGACTTCGTCAGTCTACTGCTTCGCAAAAAGCGGCATGCATCGCGAACCGGTGATATTTATTTGCGGGTCCACCATGTCCTTTCATGAAACGATGCTCGTCGCGGTCTGAAAGGGAACAGCAGGCAAGCGGAAAGGGACAGAGGGAGTCTCTTGGCCAATTTCGGGGACGGCCATTTTCGGGGACAGCCTACACAACCACCACTCGGAAAGCTCCCCCAACTCTGGTTCACCCGCCAATCCCCGCCACGCTGCCGCAAGAGACAACCAAGGAGACGATTGAGGTGAAGGACGAAGAGAAAGCGCGACCGCGATAAGACTCCCGACCCTCCGGCCCCTTTTCGTGTTGGCGGCTGTCACCTTTCTGTCTCGATAGAGCCGCGAATATGGCGACTGTGCCCCTTTTGTCCCCCCCAGAGTTCCCCGCCACAATGCCGCAAGAGACGACCAGCGAGACTATCGAGATGAAGGAGAGGGAGAAGGGGTGATCGCCCCTTTTGGGCTCGCAACAACGGTTAACGGTTCCTGACGCCTCTTTGTACCCGACATTTTTTACCCCAATGCGGGTAGAGCCCTCCGATCGCCTACGCTCCTGCAAATTGATGAGTGATGCCGCAGGAAGCCGCACTCTGCCTTTTTGACAACAATAATGCCGATAGAATGCAGCGGCGACAGCGACGTTCACCGGCATTTTTTAGCTGACCTTCCGGAGAAAACCCGAACGTGCAAAGATTACAACGCCACGGGCAACATATCTCGCAATGGGAATAACTGGCATACTGGCAATTTTTCTGCATTTCCGCCGGTGCGTCGTTGCTGGGAATCCATGTGATCCTCTTTGGTAGATCGCGGTGGATGATCCGCAACGGGAGACCACACGAGGAGGTATCTGAAGCTTGAAGGGGTACTCCGACGACGATACCGACCCTGCTGCGTTTCATGGAACGTCATGGCCGGGATCTACAGCCGAGCAGGTGTCACACATGAGTAGCAACAACGTTAGAATCGTGGCAGAAGGAGCCGAGTTTATTTTGGAATTCCCTCATCGTGACTGGCTTATGCTTGCAGGGCCGCCTCCGTTTATTCCGGGTGCTGAGCACTTCGTGAAGATCTTAGGCGTTTTCGATAACTTCACTGTGGCGAGAGGTATTCCCAAGGGGTCCAAGGCAACGCGCACTCGTGGACAGTTGATTGCAGCGGCCACGATCCTCTTAGAGACGATTCAACGAGACCTCGATTTGTTGGAGTACGACTACTCGTATTCGTTTTCTGCCGGGGAGAAGCCGAGGGGCACTGGCGGC
>JBDKUU010000190.1:0-9966 GCA_039679525.1 Phycisphaerales bacterium
AGCAATCCCTCCCCCCCAGGACGGCCTCTCGACTGTGACGAGGAGGCCTCGATGCGTGACTGTGCGCAGTGCGGCACCCCCTTCGCGGCGGTGTCATCGCGGGCGAGATTCTGCGGAGCTGCATGCAGAAAGCGCGCAAGCCGAGGCAAGCCGCGCGCATTGACCGTCGTCTCGAATGAATCGCCTGTTGTCACAGTGCACGACTCCGGGCCCCTAGCCTCATCGGTGGAGCACGGCATCTCCCGAATGGCGTGGCTTACCGAGACGGATCGCCCGATGGCCGACCTGGCGATCTTCATCGCCGCAAACATCGATGCCGGCGGGCAGGCCGACCGGCTTGGTCCCCTGCTCATGAAAGCCCTGAAGGAACTGGGAGGCACTCCCGCTGATCGGCGATCCATCGGCGTAGAGCCCGAGGTCAAGGGGAAACTCGCCGCGCTGAGGGCTGCCCGCACCGGTGCCTGATGTCTTCGGCGTCGAAGAGCCACGCATCTTCACCCCGCCACTACGGCCCTTGACTCCGAAGACGACACACGGCTTCGAGGTCATCGCTTTTGCCGAGCAGGTGCTGGGCTTGACCTTGGCGCCGTGGCAGCGATGGCTCTACATCCACGCACTCGAGTTGCTCCCGAATGGCGACTACCGCTTCCGGACCCTGCTCATCCTGGTGGCTCGCCAGAATGGCAAGACGACGTGGCTGCAGATCCTGGCACTGTGGGCGATGTACGTGAATCAGGCGAAGCTCATCCTGGGCACGGCTCAGAATCTGGACGTCTCCGAGGAGTGCTGGGAAGGCGCCGTGGAGATGGCTCAATCAGTGCCGGAACTATCGGACGAGATCGATGCCGTGGTGCGCGTCAACGGCAAGAAGTCGCTGAGGCTGACCACGGGTGAGCGGTACAAGGTCGCGGCCGCGTCCCGGCGTGGCGGTCGCGGACTCTCCGGGGACCTGGTCTTCCTCGATGAGCTTCGCGAGCACCAGACCTGGGAGGCCTGGTCGGCGGTCACGAAGACGACGATGGCGCGATCCCGGGCCCTCGTGGTGGGCCTGTCCAATGCGGGAGACCGCAATAGCGTCGTCCTACTGCACCTGCGCTCAGTGGCCATGGAGGCCATTGAGTCCCACGACCGGGGCACGAAGACGGGCCTGTTCGAGTGGTCGGCGCCCGATGGCTGCGACCTGGCCGACGTCGACGGCTGGCGCCAGGCAAACCCCTCCCTGGGGTACACCGATCTCACCGTGGCCGCCATACAGGGCGCACTGGAGACCGATCCCGAGGCGGGCTTTCGGACCGAGGTCCTGTGCCAGCACGTGGAGCAACTGGCCCCACCGGCGATGCCCGGCGACGAGTGGGCTGAGTGCAAGGATCCGGCCTCGAGCATCCCCGACGGCGCGCACCTGGTCTTCGCGGTCGACGTCGCGTGGGACGAGTCCTCCGCGTGTGTCGTCGTCGCGGGCGTCCGGGCCGACGGGTTGCGCCATGTCGAGGTGATGGAGCGCCGTGACGGCGTGGATTGGATCCGCGAGTACGTGCGCGAGCGGGCCAGGCGATGGGCTCCCCTGGCAGTGACGTTCCAGCGCCGTGGCGCCCCGGTCTCAAGCCTGACCGGAGACCTAGATGGCACGGGCATCCCGGTTCAGCCGCTGCCCAGCGATCAGCTCGCACCGGCGGCCGTCGCGTTCAAGCAAGCCGTTCTCACGGGCCAGGTGCGTCACCTGGGACAAGAGCCCCTAGACATGGCCGTAGCCACGGCCGTGGGGCGCACCGTCAATGACACCTGGCTACTGGATCGCAAGGGATCCACGGGAGACATCTCCCCGCTCATCGCCGCCACCGAGGCGCTATGGGTACTCAATCAACTGATCGGGTCGGGCGAATACGACCCGGCCTCATCGGTTCACTAGGAGGTGATCGCATGGCGACGACGATCGCGGACATCATCGGAGCGGCCCTCCTCGTCATCGGGATCTACCTCGTGCTGGGGATCGGCGCATCGCTCATCGTCGCGGGCATCGCCGTATTGGCCGCTTCCTTCATGGCCACCCGTAGAGCCGCGACACCGAGGAGGGCTCAACTGTGAGCCTGTTCTTCAATCGCACCGCGACTACTCTTCCGGCGGTGCTCCGGGCGATGGGTATCGAGGACCGGGGATCGCTGACGTCTCCGAAGGTGGATCCCGACAAGGCCCTCCGCAATTCCGCCGTCTGGGCTGCTCTGCGACTTCGCGCCGATCTGGTCTCCTCAACCCCGGCCGACATCTATCGGCGCGTCGACGGCGTGCAGGTCGAGGTCCCCAATCGGTCGCGACTGTTCGACCCGACCCTGCTCCCAGAGTGGCTCTACTCCACGCAGTTTGACCTTGACCGATTTGGCAATGCCTTCGGCATCATCACCGAGCGGGATCGGGCCGGATACCCCGCGGTCATCACCCTGGCCTCTGCCCAGAATGCGATCGTCAACACGCGCGACGGAGAGATCACCTCGTATCGCATCAGCGGGAACGAGTACGAGCCCCGCGATGTGTGGCACGAGAAGCAGTACACGATGGCGGGACTCGCGGTCGGGCTCTCGCCCATCGCTTACGCCGCCTGGTCTGTCGGGACCTACCTGTCCGCTCAGGAGTTCGCCTTCGACTGGTTCTCCTCCGGAGCCGCGCCCACCGGCCACCTGCGGAACACGCTCATTCCCACAGTCGGAGAGGACGCGGCCGAAAGCGTCAAGGCCAAGTTCAAGCGCGCGACCCGCGACCGAGACATCTTCGTCACCGGGCGCGACTGGGAATTCAACATGCAGGCCGTGCCAGCCAATACGGTCATGTTCCTTGATGAGATGAAGTACGGCGTTGCCGACGTGTGCCGCTTCCTGGGCATTCCTGGAGACCTCATCGATGCCGAGGTGTCTACGGGCTCAGTGACCTACGCGAATGTCACGCAGCGCAACCTCCAGCTCCTCGTCATGAATCTGGGGCCGGTGTTCAAGCGTCGCGAGGCTGCACTTACCCGCGCATTGCCCCAGCCGCAATTCGTCAAGTTCAACACTGACGCCATGCTGCGCATGGATCCCGAAGTTCGCATCCGCACGATCCTCTCCCAGGTCGCCGGCCGCACCCTCGCCCCCAGCGAAGCGCGTGCGCTGGACAACCGCTCGCCCTTCACGGATGAGCAACTGGCTGAGTTCGACCGACTCTTCGGCACCCCACGAGCCGAGCCCGCAAAGACAGGAGCACCCGCATGATCACTCTCGAGCAGGCAGCGCACGAGCGTGCGCTAGCGGTTCGGGCGCCCGCCGACCGGCCGACCCAGCGCCGCGGCGATGAGGCCGGATTCGCAAACGCCACCCGATCGCTTCCCTCGGTCATGCAGATTCGCGCCGCGACGGACGCAGAGACCTACGCTTTCACGGGCCACGCGTCGGTGTACGAGCGGGGCTACGAGATGTGGGACGCCTTCGGCCCCTACACCGAGATCGTCAGCGCCGGCGCGGCCGCCGAATCGCTAGCCCGCGAGGACCTTGACGTGCCCCTCGTACTCGATCACGATCCCATGCGCCGGATCGCGTCCACCGTCAACGGCACTCTCTTCCTCCGTGAGGATGAGATTGGGCTGCTCCCGGAGGCGCCCGCGCTCAGCGGACGCGACGCGGACGTCGCCTACATCGTCCCGAAGATGGAAGCCGGGCTCATCTACGAGATGAGCTTCCGGTTCCGCATCACCTCGGGCCAGTGGTCCCCCGACTACACCGAATACCGAATCAACTCATTCGACATCCACCGTGGCGACGTCGCCATCGTGGGCTACGGGGCTAACCCAGCCACCACGTCCACGCTGCGGCAGACCGCCGCCCCCGCGACTGAGCGTCGCCGGCCCCGTGGCGCCGACGTCATCCACGAGTTCGACACCCTCGTCCGCCTCTAGCGGACCCCACTTCTCCCGGCCGCATCCGCGGCCGGTTCACAGCGCACTTTCGCTCGATGCCTGGCGCGCCCTCGCCTGCCACCTGTCGCCTGAAGACGCCGCTGTCCATCCCCCAGTAACTCACCTTCCGAAAAGGAGAAACCCGCTATGACTCTCAAGGAGATCATTGCCGGGCTGGTTGCGGACCGCGACGGCAAGCTTGCCGAGCGCAACGCCCATGCCCAGACCCTGACCGACCTTCGGTCGCAGGACGAGGTCGACGAGGTCGCCGTGTCCGAACTGCGCGGCAAGAAGAACGCCCTCGATGCTGAGATCGACGTACTGAACTCGCGCATTGCTGAGCTCGAGACCGAGCAGGCTCGCGACGAGGCCATGGCCCGACTCCAGGCGGAGACGGTCCCCGCGGCGCCCCTGCCCTCCTACGATCGCGTCGCCCGCGTCGGGTCCGAGGAGCGCACCTACCATCCCGGCAGCGACCGGGACGGCTCGAAGTTCCTCTCTGACATCATCGCCAATGCCCTCTTCGGTGACGTGGACGCGCGCGAGCGCCTCGCCCGTCACCGCCAGGAGGAGCGTGTCGAGCGCGGCGACGCAGTCACTCGTGGTGCCGTCGGTACCAGCGCTTTCGCTGGCCTCACGGTTCCGCAGTACCTCACGGACCTCGTGGCCCCCAGCGCGAAGGCCGGCCGTCCGCTCGCGGACGCGGCACGCAAGCACGCTCTCCCGGCCGAGGGCATGACCGTCAACATCTCCCGTGTCACCACGGGCACGGCCGCCGCCCTCCAGACCTCGCAGAACTCGGCCGTGACGGAGTCGTCCATTGACGACACCCTCCTCACGCTCGATGTCCTGACCAACGAGTCCTGGCAGCGGGTGTCCCGGCAGGCCGTCGAGCGCTCCACTGGCGCCCTCGACGTGACCATCGACGACCTGGTCCGCGGCTACCACACGCGCCTTGACGCGACGATGATCACTCAGGCCACGACCGGCCTGAGCGCCGCCGCAACCGGCATCACGTACACCGATGCCAGCCCCACGGCGGCTGAGCTCTACCCGAAGATCCTTTCCGGCCTGAGCGCCGTGGAGGCAGCCCTGCTTGACCAGTCCTCGTCCGGCTCCATCGCGGTGATGCACAGCCGCCGCTGGTACTGGATGCAGTCGCAGGTGTCGTCGTCCTGGCCCTTCATTGGCCAGCCCGGCATCAACTACGAGAACGGTGGCGTCAATTACGGTGCGCTCTACGGCGCCGGCTTCCGTGGGCTCCTGCCCAACGGCACCCCGGTCATCGTGGATAACAACATCGCCACCAACCTCGGCGATGGCACCAACGAGGACGAGATCTACATCGTCAACGCGAATGAGGTTCACCTCTGGGAGGACCCGAACGCGCCGATGTTCATCCGTGCGGACCAGGCCGGCGCGACCGACCTGACCATCCCGCTCGTGGTCTACGGCTACTTTGCCTACACGTTCTCGAGGTACTCGGGAGCGGCGCAGAAGGTGGCGGGCACGGGCCTCGTCGCCCCGACCTTCTAGCGAGTCTCGTGCCTGGCCATCGCCGTGATCCGGTGGTGGCCAGGCACGGCTCCATCCTCCATGTCTCAATTCCCAGGGGAGTGCCGTGAATACCGAAGACCGCATCAAGGCCCTGCTCATTGAGCGCGCGGGCTACGAGCGCCGTGGGCTGACCGACCGCGTGAAGGCAGTCGATGAGCAGCTCGCAGCCGCGGGCCACCAGGCCCCCCGGCCTGCTCGCACTGAGGCTGCTGAGTCGCGGGGCCGCCGCACTGCCAAGGGCTGATCCCCATGCCAGCGACCATCACGAATGGCTACGTGACGCTGGAAACGATCAAGGCAGCCGCACGCATCTCCGACTCCGTGGACGACGCGCTCCTCGCGCTGGCTGTGGAGTCGGCATCACGGGAGATCGATCTCGCGTGTCAGCGGCACTTCTACCAGGTCGCTTCCAGTGCCCGTGTCTTCACCGCCGACTCAGCCGAGATCGTCCGCATAGACGATGCCGTGTCCGTCACGGCAGTCGCCATCGATGAGGACGGCAATGGATCTTTTGCCGCAGTCATCCCAGCCGAGTACCAGACAGAGCCGCTCAACGGACGTCACCGCGGCATTGCCTGGCCCGTCACCCGCCTACGCGCAATCGACGGCTTTCACTGGCCGCGCATCGGCCGGCAGGCCCTCGTCCGCGTGACGGCCACGTGGGGCTGGTCAGCCGTCCCCACGGACATTCAGCAAGCCACCATCGTGCAGTCCCTGCGCATCTTCAAGCGCCCCGACTCGCCCCTCGGCGTGGCGGGCTACGGGGACATCGGCGCTATCAGACTCTCGGCAGGACTGGATCCCGACGTTCAGCAGCTCCTCGAGCCGTACATGAAGGCGGAGGGCATGGCCTGATGTCCACCGTCTCTCAGATCCGAGACGAGATCGCCGCACGCCTGGCCACCATCAGCGGGCTTCGCGTATCTGCCCTCATACCGGAGCAGATCACCCCACCCATGGCGGTCGTGTCGATTGACCGAATCGACTATGACCTCGTCCTTGGGCGAGGCGCTGACCAGTTCACGTTCATTGTGACCGTCGTCGTCGCCCGCCCCTCCGAGCGCAATGCCCAGTCCGCACTGGATGGGTACTGCAACTCCACCGGCGCCACCTCCGTCAAGGCCGCAATCGAGGCCGACTCATCTTTGGACGGCGCCGCCTTCGACTGCCGCGTCACTGAACTTCGCGGAGTAGCACCGATCACCATCGGCGACCAGGCCTATCTGGGAGCCGAGTTCACCATCACCGTACTCGCCTCGTAAGGAGCGCCGTCATGGCAAAGCACGTCTTCAAGAACGCCAAGGTCAAGATTGACGGCGTCGACCTCACCAGCAGCATTTCCGCCGTCACCCTCAGCCGCACCGCCGATGAACTCGACTCCACCGGCCTCGGAGCAGACGCCCGCGAGCGCATCTCCGGACTCGAGGACGCATCGCTCACCATCTCCTTCTTCCAGGACTATGGCGCCGGTAGCGTTTACGCCACACTCGCAGCAAACTTCGGCGACGTCGTCAACGTCGTCATTTCCCCCACTGGCGCAACTACGGCCACGGCAACGGCACCCTTCATCACGGTGCCCGTGCTTGTCTCCCAGGACACCCCCGTGGGTGGGCAGATCGGCGACATCGCCACGCTGGATGTCACCTGGCCCGGCGCCGGCGCCATCACCGTGGCCACGACAGGAAGCTGGGCTTCGTGATCGTCACTGTCGACGTGCACCTGCGCGACGGCAAGACGCAGCGCGCCTGCGTCTCAGTCGTGTCGCAGGTCGCCTTCGAGGAGGCCTTCAATCAGCCAGCCGTCGCAGCCCTCGCGGCGCGCACGCCGAAGATTCGGGACATCACATGGATGTGCTGGCACGCACTCTACGGCGACAGTGAGCAGCCCCCCTACAAGGAATGGCTTGCCACCGTCGACCACGTGGAGTTCATCCAGGCCGGTGATCCGGTCCCTTTGGAGACGAGTCCAGCCACTGGCTAATCGCCTCCCTGGCGTGCGAAACCGGGATCGCACCGGACGTGCTTCTCAGACAGTCCGACCGAATGCTGTTCACGATGACGAAGTACCTGCAATGGCGGGCTCGGCAACGATGAGGGGAATCAGCCGTGGGATACATCCAACTCACGGGAGCCGACCAGACACTACGGGCGCTCAGCAAGATCAAGCCCGAAACGGCCAAGGAAGTCAATCGAGAACTGTACGTCGTCGGTAAGGCGATCGCGACGCTGGCAAATTCCAAGATCCCCGGCGATCCGCCAATCAGCGGCTGGCGGACCGTGTCACCGCACACATGGAGTACGGGCAAACTGACGCGAGGCGGAGCCGGCTGGCCCCCATGGGAGCGATTCTCCTTCTCGGGCCGCAAGGGCAAGGGCATGTCCGTCTTCATTCAGATGAGGGGCGCCCTCGCCACCGGCATGATCTTCGAAACCGCCGGTATCAATGGCACGACTGCCGGTCGCGGCGTGCGCCTGGTCAACTCCATGCCACGCATCGCGCGACCCGCGAAGGGACGGGCCGGTCGCGGCCTGCGTGCCGCGAACGCTGAGCGGTACCGACAGACCCTCGAAGACATCGAAAAGGCCGTGCGCAAAGCGGAGGCCGCGATCGAAAGGATGCTGCCCTGATGGCCAAGCAAGGCATCCACATCATCGTCGGCGCCAGTTACACGGATAAGGATCTCAAGCGCGCACAGGCCGATCTCAATCGGCTAGGCGTAGCCGCCAAGCGCGCGCAGACACCTTTCCAGCAATTCTCCGCGGGCCTGCGGAAGTCTCTCGTGCCGAGCCTGGCGATGGTCGGCGCGGCCGTCGGGGCCATGGCCACGAAGTTCCTCATCGATGGCGTCAAGAGCGCAGCCGCGGAAGAGACCGCCATTGCGCGCCTTGACCAGGCGCTGAAGAACGTCGGCTCCACCATGTCCACGGACACCGTGGACGTCTTCATCGATGGCATGGCCCGAGCCACTGGAGTGGCTGACGATCAGCTCCGCCCGGCGATGATCACGCTCGTCAATGCCACGAGAGACGCAGCCGAGTCTCAGAGACTTCTCCAACTCGCCCTGGACATCTCGGCTGGCTCAGGTCGTGACCTGTCTTCCGTGACGACCGCGCTTGCCAAGGCGGCCAATGGGCAGACAACTGCCCTGCGGCGATTGGGCGTGCCCCTGTCCGATGCCGCCATCAAGTCCGGCGACCTCGCAATCATCTCCGCCGAACTCTCCGACACCTTTGGCGGGCAGGCCTCGCGAGCAGCAAATACCTTTGAAGGACGCATGAAGCGACTGAATGTCGCCTTCGGCGAACTCCAAGAAGCCATCGGCGTCGGCTTCATTGCCGCGATCGAAGACGGCGACTCCGCCACGGAAAGCCTTGGCGACACCATGCAGGCCCTTGAGCCCTATATGGAGGCAGTTGGCGCCAAGATCGGCGAACAGGTCCAGGGCTTCGCCGCACTTGCCGAGATCATCGCGCTTGTCGGGGACAAGACTGCGGAAGCAAACGTCAAGACCGACGGCTTCGTCCAAGGATTTCTCGACTCCCCCGCCTGGTGGTCCCCCGCGCGCGCACTCATCGAGATCAATAAGTGGATGAAGGAGAACGGCTGGCTCACGGGATCCGCCGCTGAGCAGCACGAGGACTACCGCGATGCTGTCGTGCGCGCCCACGACGCTACCTCCGGCGCCATCGGCCCCACCACTGAACTGGGGGACGAGGTCACCGAGACGGGCGACGCGGCGGACGAGGCAGCCGAGTACTTCCAGAATCTCAATGACGAGCTCAAGATCTTCACCGATTTCACAGACAAGCGTGAAGACGTCCGCGCGTACCAGGCCTCCCTGGACGACCTACGAAAGTCAGTCAAGGAAAACGGCAAAGCATTCGGCACCGCTACCCCGAAAGCGCGCGAGAATCAGGATGCCCTCGATGGCATTTACGACGCAGCCGTCAAGGTAGCCGAAGGTCAGCAGACGGCAGCCGAAAAGATCGCCACGATGCAGCAAGCAGCATCCGATGCTGACGCCGAGCTCAAGAAGGCCGGCGTCCCCGCCGATGTCCGCGCCGCACTTCTCGAACCATTCGACACCCTCATCGCCAAGTTCACCGAAAACAATACCCTCGCCGGAAACCTCAAGCAGCGCATGGAGGAACTGCCCCCACTAGTGGAGATCGAGGTGCGGACTAACTACACGTCGTCCGGCGTCCCCGGCCCCTACGCCGGCAAGCCCGTACCGCGCTCATCTGGCGGGCTCATCACGGGCGCCGGCACCTCGACCAGCGACTCCATCCCCGTGGCCGCTTCCAATGGCGAATTCATGGTCAGGGCCTCGATGGTGGACCGGATCGGCATCGGCGCCTTGACCGCACTCAACTCCGGGCGCATGCCGCAGCAGTGGTACCGCCCCGGACCTAGTAGCGCGACGTCGGACAAGGCAACCGCCGCAGGGGTCACGTTCGGCGACATCATCGTGCAAGGCGCCCCAGCGGAAGCCG
>JBDKUU010000191.1:0-4708 GCA_039679525.1 Phycisphaerales bacterium
GCTCAACGACATACCCCCTGTTGCCCGCTCCACACAACTCCGTCCCGTCCGCCATGGAGCTTGGGCGGCGGAGGACATTTGATTCAGTCTCCGGCGTAGTCGGCATCCTGCGCGTCACTACATGCCGGCAAAGCCGGAAGTTCCCACGGAGTCACCGGCGCGGGCTGGCGACCCGGCGCGACATTGCGAGCAATCGCTTCAGTCGTGGGCGTGATGCAGTAGATCGCCGAGGCCCCGTAGAACTGTGTTGCCGCCATGTTGTTGGGGCCGAAGCCCGCGCCCTCTGCGGCTGGAACGTCCAGGCGTAGAAAGCTTCCTCCGAACATATCCTGCTGCTTGCAGTAGCCCGCCAACTTGCGATGGCCGAACAACTCCACAATGGCCCACCCCTCGAATACGTCTGGCGTATCTGTCATAATCTGATCTCCTCAAGAAACCGCGACGGCGGCTTGACGTGCCGTTCCGCGTTCTCCGGCTGGGAATGCAGAATCAAAATCTGTTTGGCCCGCGTGAGCCCGACGTAGGCCACGCGGCGTTCTTCCAGGATCTCCTCCCCCGTCTTGCACAGCCCCGCCGGCAGCTCTCCCTCGTTCATGTGGGCCACGAGGACGAGCGGCCATTCGAGGCCCTTGGCGGCATGAATCGTTGCGAGGGTTACGCAGTCCCGCTCTCGGTAGTCTTCTCCCCGGTCCATGTGCAACGCGGCGTACCATCGCAGTGCGTCGGAGAGTGTTTCCTCGGGGCAGTCGAGCCAGAACTTCAGGGCTGGTCCGTGCCGCGGCCCCCAGAACGGCGAGGCGATGGCTGTGTGCAGGGGCTCGTCGCCTGATGTAACCCAGTACAGCCCCGCAATTGTGTCGTCGGCTTCGACGTGGGCGCAGCCACGGTCCGCCGCGATACTTCGGATCGTGGCGTATTCCAGTGACGAGCGGTTCAGTACGTGCAAGCGCAGAAAGGCTAGATCATCCCGTCGATTCAGTTGCAGCCTCAGATACGCATGGACCTCCCGAAACTCCTCCGTCTGGCAGAGGTCGAACGCCGATCCGACCCGCTGATATGGAATGCCCGCGTCGCGTAGCGGCTGCTCCAGATCCGTCAGGGTTCGCTTCTTGCGTGCCAGCACGGCCATGTCCCGCCAGGCGAACCCGCCGAACCCGCCATGCCAGCGTTTCAACTCATCAGCGACGATTGCAAGTTCGGCCTCGACGACGCGGACGGCTCCATCGCCACTATCGGGAACGCTCAGCATCGGCTGGGCCAGGGTGTCTCCGTTATGGGCGATGAGGCGATTCGACGCCTCAACGATCAGGCGGCCACTGCGGAAGTTCTCGCGGAGGTCGATGATCTCGGGCGACAGCGTGCCGTCCGTCATCTTGCCGCGCAGGACCTCGGGCGATGCCCCACGGAATTGATAGATGGACTGCCGGAAGTCCCCCACCGCAAACAGCGTGGCCGGCGGGACGAAATACTCCCATAGGTTGTACTGCACGCGGTCGAGGTCCTGGCACTCGTCTATCAAGACATGCTTGAACCGCTCCCGGTACTGCTCCAGCACGTCCGGGCATTCCCGGAACAGGCGTTGCACCTCTCGCAGCAGAAGCCCGAAGTCCAGCACGTTCATCGCCCTGAGCCGCTGCCAGTATTCGGCGATCAGTGTTACGACGGCCAGTTGCACTCCGTCCCGCTTCTGATTCGGCGAGAACGCGAACGCGCCACCGGTGTATTGCGCCTCACGAAAACCCTTCAGGGTCTTCCAGGACATGCCGCGCTTCCAGTCGCCGTCGTAATAGTCGTGGTCGCGGGCGACCGTCTTGAGTAGCAGGTCGGCGTCGTCCTGGTCGGCGACGGTCAGATTCGGGGCGTAGCCGATACGGTCGGCGTGGAGATGGAGAATGCGAAGCGCGATGCTGTGGAATGTCCCCATCATCATCCCGCGCACGGCGGCATAGGCTTCCTTGCCCTTCCAGTCGCGTTCGATGAGCAGGTCCACGAGCCGGGTCCGCATGTTGTCTGCGGCCCGATTCGTGAAGGTGAGGACCAACAGGGACTCGGGGCTCGCGCCGCTGTCGAGCAATCGGGCGATGCGGTGGCACAGGACCAGGGTCTTGCCGCTGCCTGCGCCACTGATCGCCAAAATCTGGCGAGCTTTACTATTGATCGCCCGGTCTTGTGATGGGGTGAGGTTCATTTGGACGTGGGCTCTCCCTCGTAGATGAAGACGTTGGGGCAGAACACGTCGTTTGCGTCGTGATCCTCACTGAGATCGGCCTTTAGAGAATTCTGGAGCTTCAGGCGGATCTCGTCTTGGCGGTCCTGTATGGCCGCCGTCATGGAATCAGCCAGGGGGATGATCCAGAAAACGCCTTCTAGCGTGTCGATCTCGACGGCGCATCGAATCGGAACCGGCTGGTTCAGCCAGGGGTTGTCATACACCGGGACGTTGAGAATGATCTCCTCTGGGATGGCCTTCACGACGGAGACTTCGGCGTGGACCTTCTTTCCGAAGGTCTCCTTGGAATGTTCGATCTTCGACTCACCATCCCGGTTCTCGGTGAACTTGAGGGATCGGAAGACGGCGATGTCGTCGGCGTCGGCGCACCCCGAGAACTCGACGCGCAGCGCCCTGATAACTTCCTTCTGGCTGAGGGACGGGCGATTCATCTGCCAGTTTTGCAGGATGGCGAACGGCCGTGAGATCCTCAGCGGCATGGTTGCCCGGTGAAGTCTCCTGTCTTCGTCTCCATCATCCAGGATGGCGGTCACGGCATCATGGCTGTGCCACACCGATATCTTCTGTTCTGCGTGCGGATCGGGCTGTCCGACACCAGCGAACCGCTTGACGAGGGAGATCAGGTCGATGAGGTTTCCGAGCTGGTGTGAGCGCGACTTGGGCGGGATGGGGACGACCTGCACGGTCCCGTCGCACGGGTTCAGGACGTGCTGGTTCTCGCCGTTGATGGAGACGACCGACAAGGCTTTCTTTCCCTGATCGATCATCAGTTGAATGGCATCTTTGGTCAGGTCCATAGGTATCGATTCCTCTCGTGCCCTGTGGGCGGATAGGGGTTAATCCTTGCGGTGGCGCTCGATCTCCTCGTCGGTGGTGTGCTGCGAGATTTCGTCAAGACTCTCGGGGTTGAATAGCAGTCCGCCCTTGCCGGTGGGCTGCATGCTGAACTTGCGGCTGGTCGTGGCCGGAACGTCCGAGCTGATCTCGAAATCGACCTCGACGTAATGGGGGTCTTGTTCGTCGGGGGTGACGCTGATCGTCATCTTGACCTTGCGGGCCTTGATGAGCATGGATCGGTCGGTGCAATCCTCGACGATCTTTTTCAGGTGCATGATCCACTCGGCCACGATCCGCGGGTCGAGTTGCTCAAGGGATACGATACTCAGGGGTTTCTTCATGTCAGATAATCCATTGCTCCAAAGTGTGCCCGGCGGTCCAGCCGGAGGCAGCCGGAGCCGCCGGGCGTTGCTGCCCCGAAGGGCCTCATTCATCGACGTCTGGGCGTCTACCATCGCTTGTTGGGCTACTCTCGACGCCCCCTCGGTGGGGTTCACAGTGAAAAAGTTGTGAGGCGGGCGGGCTAGGATACCGCCGTCTCTGTATCGCTTCCCGGGGAAGTGTCGTCTGTCGGTCATCGCGGGACGCCGACTCGCTTCTTGCAGGGCCGAAACCCACTCACCGGAGACAGAGATAGTCATTTTCTCGCGCCTCACACTGCGATCGGTTGCCGGGTCTGCGTCATCCTGGTTGCCCGGCTCAACCATGTTTTGCCCTGTTCGTGCTGCCAGAGATACGTCCTCTCGGACTGCTGCCGTCTGCTCGTGACGCATTGGAGCTTATGATCCCGGAATCGCTCTGGTCCTAGCCCGGGAAAGCACACGTTGCACGCGCTCAAGGCTGATCGCGGTTGACGTATTCTGTTGTCACACAGCCGCCGGTGGGACTCGAACCCACTTCGCATGCTTGCCCTACCAGGGTCACGGCGGCATTGGGCGGCTGTGGCGTAAGCCGCCCGTCGGTTCCAACATTGCGCACCTCCTCTCACGCCGCTGCCGTTACCGGCTCACCTCGAACCGGCGCAGGCGTGGCTATGTCGATCACATTCCACTTGTCCAGGGACAACCCGGCCGGAAGCGGCCGGCCGTCGTCCTCCCAAATCTCCAGGATGACTGTTCCGAAGTCCTCTGCCCGTGACTCGATTCCCCGCAGCAGGGAAGCGAAATTAGACGTGCCGCACTCGCTCACCGTCTGCATATGCAGCCGGAGCGGGGGATCGGCGAGAACGGTAATCGCGTCGGCCAACGCGGCGATGAACAGCGGGCGTTCCCCACCGGACAGCACGGCTTGATCGACGATGCAGCCGGTCATGACGGGATCGCCCGGGCCGTAGGTCCGGCGGCCCATTCGCGACCACCCCATGTCAAACAGGGCCTTCTTTCGCCCGGGGTCGTTGTCCAGGCGGACGTATGACAAGAGCCCGTCCTCGACTCCGGCGAAGAATCTGTCCATGCCTTCCGAGAGCGGCGCAGTGATGGCGTGCATCATGGTTTCGCGGATGGTCTTGATCGCGGAGACGAATCCCTTGGCGATCTGGTGGGCCCGCTTGTGCCCCTCGGCGATGGCGATTGCCTTGACGTACTCGGCCTCGATCGTCTCCCACTTCGTCCGTAGAGCCAATTGGCCGGACAGTTTCTCGCG
>JBDKUU010000192.1:0-2054 GCA_039679525.1 Phycisphaerales bacterium
GGGTTCACATACCCGCATTTATTGCATGCGGTGTGCGGCAGGATCGTCTGGCTGCACTTCGGGCACAGCGTTTAATTGACCGGCTTGAGCGCCTGGTGCTACCGCCGGGTCCGCACCCGACTCTTGCTGGTTCGTCTCATCGGTAACATATTCGACTACTCCAATTCTTTCCTATAAATCCACACTGCCACCCTCTCGCTATCGGTACAAACCCTTTTTATTACCCGACAGCTACCCCCGTGTCAAGGGAAAATCCCACAAACCCCGGTTCCGACACACCCCCCATCTCGGGCCCCCGTTCTGGGGTGGCAAGACCCCCTCAATCGATCGTCCCGGCGACCCCCGGCATCCCGAGCACCGGCGGGCTCTCCCGTTTCACTCGAAGCGGCAGTTCGTTCTCCGCGACCAGATCGTAGCCTCGTTCTTCCATGCACTGGCGGACGAATTTTCCGTCGTAGGAGTCGATCCCGTGGGTTCGATCCACATCGGAATACTTCGCAGCCTCGCGCTGGCACGCCGCCAGATCGTCGCTGGTCTGCTTGAAACTCTTGCCCTCCTGGTACCAGTACTTCGCGCATCCTTCGAGTAGACACAGGGCCAGCAGCAGGGCCCCGACCACGGCCAACCTCATTCTCACGCTCCAGTTCCCCTCCGTCTGCCGACCGGCCGCGCAGACGGCTCCAACCCTATCCAACTGCCGGTCGTTCGACCGGACGACGGGATTCGCCGGCTCCAAGAGCAGTCGATTATCTCCGGCCGTTCCCCGCGTGTCAATCTCCACACGGTCAATCCGGCCAAAGCCAATCGCCCCGGCATATCCTGGCAGTCGCGGACAGGGCGAAACCGCATCGTCTGGGCGGAAAAGGGCGGTTTCCAGTCGCCGGCCGGCCGGTCCTGTCGTTTCACACATTTCACCGTGTCGGTGTTACTGCCGAAGCGGTCGCCCGCCGGACAACGCGTCGGCGTCCTATCGGAGGTTTTGATGTCGTCGGTCGGTCCGATAAACAGGTTGCGGCGTGCTATTGATTCTCCCAGCCGCACAGGGGAGGGATCTCCGACGGCCAGGCAAGACGCAGATTGCCGCCGGGGCCGAACCGACTCTCGGGCATGTTCAGGCTTGGCTCTCTCCGACTGGCGCGGAGCTGGTCGGCCACCGTGACCTTCTCTACATGGCCATCCAGCATGGACACATAGGAATGGCCTGTGTTCAAGTCGCCGCCTCGGGGCCGATGGTAGGTTGCGAAGGCATCGCCGATCGCCAGATCAGGTGGTCTGAACGGCCTTGACGGCTTTGACGCAGCGATTTCATCCGCGGCGCCGTCGACGACGTAGGTCGGCTCGATGTCCAGTCCCCCCAAGGTGATCGTGCCGACGGGCTCAAAGTCGCCGATCATATGATCGACGAGATCCGCGGGGAAATCCCGGTTCTCCGACCCCGGCCAGGAGTCGCTGAGCTCGTAGGGGGCCGCCCACTGCGGCTCGACGCCCGCGGGCTGAAGGCCGTCGACGTTGATCGCCCAGGAGTTCTCCTCGCCGAACGCGAAGACCTCGGACGGGCTGCGCGTAACGTGCGATTCCTTGCAGACCTTCCATTCTCGAAGGGTCCTGGAGTTCAGCCGATTGGGCTGCGATCCCTCCGCGAGACTCGCCGTCTGAAAGGTCCTGTAGAGGTTGGCGTTCATCGTATAGGTGTACTGAGGGACGATAGGGATGTCTTTGTGAGGCAGGGTCCCCTTGATAGTATCGATCACACGGCCCTTGCGCTGGAAAGCGATGGAGAGAGACAGATTGTGGCAGCCTCGTTGCAGGTTGACGCGGGCTCCCGTCTTGCACAGAAGGACCTTCGGGTCGCCCAGATAGGGGACCAGAGAGCCCTGCAACTCTCGGCGCTCGCACAGGAGCGGGCTGGCCAGGCCGATCCTCGCATCGTGCCAGCGACAGCCCATCGGATACACAACCGGCGCGTTGGGGTCCAGGGATTTCCTGGAGTGATAAATATAGGTCGGATCGGGGAACAGGCCGTCGTGGTCGCTGGTGTAGGATTTGAGGATCGT
>JBDKUU010000193.1:0-2794 GCA_039679525.1 Phycisphaerales bacterium
GTCGACCCTGTCAAAGCCAGGCAGGTCGTCCTCGCCTAACTGCGTCATTACGGCCGAGATCTGAGCCTGATCGACATGGCTCGAATCCACAATGGCGGCCCCTCCGGCCACAAGAGACAGTCCACGCAAGACTACGCCCGCAAGATCGAGGCGATTCTGGACGACGGGACACAGTCTTCCTGACCCGGAAGGACCCCATCAGACTTGCCGATTCTTGATGATATCGACGATCTCAGGAGCGTGCAGACGGGCGACGGTCTCCTGGGCCAGGGCTTCATATTCCTGCGCGCCCTTGTTCTCCGGATCGAACGTCAGGATGCTCTGCCCCTGGCTGGGGGCCTCGGCCAGCGCCACCGACTTGTGGATGACCGCGTTGAAGACCAGGGCGCCGAACAGGCCGCGAAGGCCCGTCTCGATTCGTTTGCTCAAGGCGGTTCGATCCTCGACGAATGTCAGCACGACGCCCAGCGGGCACACCCGGCAGGGATAGAAACGAGCCCGGATGTGACGCATCGTGTCGAGGATCCGCTTCAGGCCGTCCAGCGAGTAGAAATGGGCCTGGACGGGAATGATGACCCCGGTGCTGGCCACCAGGGCATTGAGCATGAGCAGCCCCAGCGACGGCGAGCAATCGATCACGCAGAAATCGTAATCGCGGGCGACGCCGCGCAACTGCTCGCCCAGGATCAGCTCCTTTCCCGGCATGCCGCGAAGCGACAGCTCCGCTCCCGCCAGGAGGATGTTGCTGGGCAACAAATGAAGACGCGGCACCCGGGTGCCCACGGCGACCGCGGAGACCCTCAGGTAGTCCGCTACCACGTGATACGCGCTCTTGTCGAAGCCATTGGGGTCGTAGCCCAGGCCCAGCGTCGCGTGCCCCTGCGGATCGAAATCAACGAGCAGGACTCTGTGCCCGTGCTTGGCAAGAGCCGCCGACAGGTTGATGGCGGTCGTCGTCTTGCCACAACCGCCCTTTTGATTCGCTACTGCTATGATCTGCATTCCGCAGGAGCCATCCAGTCCTACCGTCACAGACGGCATATGTTTCCTATATCCACGCAACAACCCCACGCACAGCTATGTATTTTACCACAGAAACCCCTTCGGCCACAAGCGGAAACGAATCCCCGAATACCGAGGATAAGGGCCCCGACGAGGTCGGACCGGCGGCCCGGCAGTCCGGCAGCCTTATTATCGGTCCCGTTCGATCGCCGGCGCAATGCCGGATGAATCTGAATTCCCTTGAGACTTCCCGCTTATGAAGCCCCCCGCGATCGCCGATACACGAATGCGGCTTGTACAAACCCTGAATCCGCACGATGTCTGGAGGTGCGAAACATGGCCCAGGCAAGAGATGTCATGAGCGACCGCGTTATCAGCGTCCGTGAGGACGAGGATATCTACACGGCGATCCGCGCGATGGCGGCCAACGAGATCACCGGCCTGCCGGTCGTCGACGCGGGCGGGAACCTCGTCGGCGTCATCACGGAGAAAGACGTGCTGGCCCTGCTGTACACGATGCAGGACAAGCCCGGCACGGTCCGGGATTTCATGAGCACGGAGGTCGTCTGTTTCGGTCCGGAGAGCGACCTGGCCCAAATAGCCGAGACTCTGCGGACCAACAACTTCCGCCGCGTGCCGATCCTCGACCAGGGCCGACTCGTCGGGATCGTCAGCCGGCGGGACATCATCCGGTACATGCGGGAGCTCCGGTACGAAGACCGGCTCCTGCGGGACAGCATTCTTGAACTGGTCTTCTGAGGCGAACTCCCATGTTTGAAACCAGGACCATCATGACGACCGATGTGGTCAGCGTTACGCCGGAAACCCCGATCACGGAAGTGATCGAACTGCTCGTCGCCAACGACATCACGGGGATCCCCGTCGTCAACGACGATGGGACCCTGGTGGGGATCGTGACAGAGAAAGATATCCTGTCGCTGCTGGCCGACGTGCGGTATGCGGTCGGCACCGTCGAGCAGTACATGACGCGGGACGTCGTCGCGTTCAACATCGAGGACGACTTCATCGCCATCTGCGAGTGCCTGATGAAGAGCGATTTCCGCCGGGTGCCCATCCTTGCGGAAGGCAAGCTGGTCGGGATCGTCAGCCGCCACGACATCATCAAATACATCACCTCCCCCCAGGCCTGATTGGCGTCAGGGCCATGTCTCATCCGCATCGTCCGTCGGTCTACGGAACCAAATTGCCCTTAGGCTCCCTGTCGAGTCCCATGCTATAATAGACACGAATGGGACCGAAGTACCGGCCAGGTTCCGATGGAGGTGCCGCGATGCGACACGGGCGTACGGCGTTTACCCTGATTGAGCTTCTCGTCGTGATCGCGATTATCGCGTTGCTGATGGGAATTCTCATGCCGTCGCTGAGCCGGGCCCGCAAGCAGGCCCGAGCCGTCTACTGCCTGAACAACCTCAAGCAATTGGGCGTCGCCGTGCAGATGTACGCCCAGGAACACGACGACTTCATTCCACGGGCCCTGGACCATCAGGTGAAGTGGATCCTGGTGTTGATGCCCTATCTGGGCGAGAAGTACAGGACTGCCCAGGACTACCGCGAGGTGGACGTCTATCAATGCCCCGACTTCCCCCGAACCGGTCTTGGGGCAGGAAACGCGAGCAACGCGGATCAGACGGTCGACTACGTCGTCAACGCCTGGGACATCGACGACCCGGGCCTCACGACCGGCAACAAAGGCAAACAGAAAGACGCTCCCAGCAAGCTGAGCAGGATTCTCCGCCCCGCCGAGCGGATCTACCTGGCCGACAATGAAGCC
>JBDKUU010000194.1:0-4248 GCA_039679525.1 Phycisphaerales bacterium
TCGTCGGTCGCGATCGCGGTGTCGCTCGTGGCGGCCCCGAGGCTGATCAGCCGGGCCTGGTACCGGACGCCCTGGCCCGGCGTCGCATACACCGCGGCGAACCGCGAGCCCGCGCTGAGGTCCTCGCGGATCATCACGCCGGCCTTGGCCCATTCATTCGTGTTGTCGAGGCTCTCGACCTTGGCGATGAGCGTGCCGTTGCCGTTGAGCTGCTTGAAGGCGAAGCGGAATTGATCGGCGACGTCCCAGATGTCCGTGCCGCCCGCGCTCATGGTGACGCTGCCGGGAGCCGGCTGGGCGAAGTTGATCGGGTTGCCGCGGAAGAACAGCGTCAGGGTGTCGGCCCCGTTGACAGTCCAGTCCTGGCCCGAATCCCACTCCCGCCGGCCCTCGCTGAACTGATAGTCGCCCACGTTGTTGTACTCGAAGGGCATGGCCTGCTTGCCGCCGTGGACGATCGTCCTCTCGGCGAACGGGGCGTCGATGTAGCCGACCGTCGAGCCGCTGTCCTGGGTGGTCAGACCATCGATCCAGGTCTGATAGATTCGCGAGCCTTCGTCGTCGGTGTAGCTCTCGAAGTCTTCGACGGTCACATATTGCCTCGTCGTGAAGCTCCACACGCCGCCTTCCCAGACAGCGGGGGTCTCGGCCTGATTGACCTCGGCCACCTTCCAGTAGTAGGTCGTGCCGAGAGTCAGCGGGCCGGGGTCGAAGCTTGCGCCGGCGACGGTCTTCATCGGAGCTGTGCCGTCCGTCACCGCCTGCTGATCCGTGCCGAAGTACACGTTGTGCGAACCGGCTTCCCGTCCGGCGCGCCAGGTGAGAACCGTATCAACTTCCGCTCCTGTCGCGCCGGAGGCCGGCTGCGGCTCTCTCGGGCTGACGGGTATATAGTAGAATCGCACTTCGCCGAGGCCGAATTGGGGCATCAAGCCGCCCCAGTTGCTCTTTGCGGTCAGTCGGACGTACTTGACCGCTGCGCCGGCGAAGTCCACGACCGTGGCAGCCGTGTAGTTCTCCTGGCCCGGGGCCTGCGGGGTCTGGGTTTCAGTGAGCGTCGTCCAGGCGACCCCGTCCTGCGAGTACTCGACCAGCGTGTCTTTGAACCCGAAGCCCAGCACGCCCTCGAACAGGACGTTGTAGTTCCACACCAGCATTTGCTGCACTTTGTAGACGCCGTCGAACTCGTACTGAATCCAGGTGGGCTGCGGCCCGGCCTTGCCGCTGAGCCACATGGTGTCGTTGGCGGCCGAGTGACCGTCGGCAGCGTTCATTCCCGAGTTGTCGACTGTCTTCTCGGGCCCCATGCCGGCCTCGAAGCTGGAGGCCGTGGCGGCGACGTTCGCCACGCGGTAAGTGACCGGCTCCGTCGTGAAGCTCCAGACGTAGCCCTTCACCGGCGTGGCGCCGACTTCGTCGATTCGCCAGTAGTAGGTCGTTCCGAGCTCCAACCTCGCAGCGGGCTCGTAGGCGTTCGCGTCCTGGGCCTGGCTCACGAGCACGCCGAGCGGATTGGCTCGGCTGGCGGCCTCGACATCGGCCTGAACCGTCCCGAAGTACACATCGTGGGCGGTCGCCGACGGCCCTGGCGTCCAGGACAATGACACCTCGCGTTGGACATCGGTAGTCGAATTCGCGGGAACCGGGCCGGTCGCATAGTCCGGGATGCCTCGGGGGCTCTCGGCCGGGCCGTGACCTGTGGGCGTGTAGGCGTCGCTGGTCGTCAGGACGATCTTATCGAAGACCATGCCGTCTTCACGCATGTAGATGTTCAGAGTGTGGACGCCGGGCTCGGTGATCTCGAACGAGGACGCCGGACCATCCATCGTGGTGCGCGACCAATTGTAGGCGACCTGCCAGCCGGACATGTTGTCGCAGGTGGCGACCTCCTTGCCGTCCAGGCCGGCGTGGGCGGAGTCCCCGTTGCCGTCGATGCCGAAGCCGAGAATCCAGACGTAGTGAATCCCGGTCTTGGTGAAATTGATCTGGAAGTCCAGGTGGGGGCCGTTGGCGGCGTAACCGGTCTTGACCGTCTTGCCTCCGGCCGAGGTATTCGGCATGCTCTGCATCGCCTGGCCGCCGCTGAATCCGTCGGTCCCGGTGAACCCTGGGACGGTGGTGACCAATGACCAGGTGTTCGTCGTGGTTTCGACCTTGTTGTCGTAGTGCTCCGCTTCCACGCTCACCAGCCCGTCGGGGCCTCCGTCCTGCTGGAAAGGTTCGGCGGCGGTGATGATCGCCGTCAGGCCGAGGGTGATGAGAAGACACGTCAGATGCAATGGGGTACCGCGCATGACAATCCTCCTCAAGAAAACAGGGCAATCACGTATGGTCAGCAACACTCCATTCTAACAGACGGGACGTGTCGCGCCAATCGTCGCACTGAAGAAAACGGGCAGATTGTGCCGCCAATAGGGCCGTTGGATTCCGATGCCGGCTCAATGGCGATGGGCGTGCCGAGCCCGGAACACGCCGGGGTTCATTCCTTTGATCGAGCGGAAGTACTGGGCAACATGGTCGGAATCGGAGAATCCCAGCATTGCGGCGATCTCTCCGATGGGATGCGATGTCCCGAGGAGCAATTCCTCGATCCGGGCGGCGCGGGTCCTTTTGATGTACTGGTAAACGGTGCAGCCGACGGTCCGACGGAAACGATCGAAGAGGCTGCGTCGCGAAATGGCGACTTGTCGCACCACATCGTCGACCTGGACCGGCCGGTCGCTGTTTTCCCGGATGAATCGGAGGGCCTGCATGACGCAGGAGTCCTGAACGATCGCGACCTCAGTGGACCGGCGGACAACGATCGAGGCGGGTGACACCGATATCTGGTCGGCGGAGCAGGCTCCCGGGCTATCCTTGGCCGCCATCATCCCATCGAGCAATATCGCCGCGCGGTAGCCTGCGTCTTCCAGGTCGAGAGAGATGCTCGATATCGGCGGGTTCGAAAAGTCGCACACGAGTTCGTCGTTGTCCACGCCCAGAATAGCGACGTCCTCCGGCACGGCGAGATCCACCATGGCGCAGGCGTCCGCCACCTGGCGGGCGCGGTCGTCGTTGCAGGCCATCACGCCCACGGGCCGGGGGAGCGCCTTGAGCCATTCCGCGAGGGCCTTCTGCTCCTTTCGCCAGACCCGCAATCGCAGGTCCCGAGCCTGCTCGAACACCGCGCACGCGCGACCGGCGTCAGCAAGAGCCTGCGAAAAGCTCGCCTGTCGCTGCCGTGACCAGTACAGCCCATCGTATCCGACGAATGCGAAATGGCGGAGCCCTCGCTCGAGCAAGTGCGCCGCGGCCATTCGGCCGATGGCCTCGTCGTCCGACACGACTCGATGACTATGGCGGATGTCCTTGTGCAGGACGCTGACGAAGACGATGGGGATTCCTCTCTTCAAGAGAGCCGGAGAGCCGCGGCGGTCCGGCATGATGACGCCGTCCACGTCCCGGGCGGAGAATTTGAGATCTGAGATTTGAGATCTCAAATCCTCCCCGGCCGACAGATCGATCCGCCATCGCCTGTGCAGAGAATTGTAGCGGCTGATCCCGCGGAGCAGGCCCCGCTCGTATTCGCGCGACGTTCCCAGGGAAACGAAGACCGCCTTCATTTGTCACGGTATCAATTGGATGTCATCGATGAAGAGCTTGCCCGCGGCGCCGGCGCCTTCAACCCCGATGCTCAGCGTCTTGACGCTCTTGAGGCTCGTGCCCAGCGACGCCAGATCGATCGTCCACTGAGTCCATTGCGCCGCCTTCAGATTGTCGGCTGCTCCGGCGTATGCGACCTTCTTGCCGTTGACCTTCACGTACAGTTGGCCGGTCGTGTTCTCGGCCGGGCCGTAGAAGTACAGCGACAAGCTTTTCACGCCGTAAAGGGCCCAGTTCTGCGGATCGCTGAAGGCCCATTCGGCCTCTGAATAAGACGCGGTCGTGTTGTCGTATACCAGGGGCATGGACTGGCGGCCGCCGTGGACGGTGTTCCGTTCGGCGAACGGAGCCTCGTTGTAGCCGACCTGGGAGCCGTTCGCCGGGTCTTCGTAGCCGTCGGTCCAGGTTTGATAGATCCGGCTGCCTTCGTCGTCCGTGTAGATCTCGAAGTCGTCTACCGCCAGGAACTGACTTGTCGTAAAGCTCCACACGGGGCCTTCCCAGAGGCTCGGGCTCGCGGCCTGGTTGACTTCGTCGACGCGCCAGTAATAGACCTTGGCCAGAAGCAGCGAACCCGGATCGAAGACCGTGTCAGAGGTCGTCTTG
>JBDKUU010000195.1:0-8186 GCA_039679525.1 Phycisphaerales bacterium
TACACCTCCGGCAACTCGGACGTCAACTCGTTCCTGGCCTCCCTCTCGGACAGCGAAGTCCAGGTGATCGAGAAGGAGTCCGTCGACGACGGGCCCGCCACCGACCTGGACAAGATGGTCGAGGGCAGCCCGATCATCAACCTGGTCAACGTCGCCCTGCTGACCGCCATCAAGGACAAGGCCAGCGACATTCACATCGAGCCGGACAAGCAGGGAACGCGGATCCGCTACCGCATCGACGGCACGCTCCGCGATCTGATGAAGCCGCCTTCGGGCCTGCACGCGTCGATCGTCTCCCGCATCAAGGTGATCGGGCGGATGGACATTGCGGAAAAACGGCTGCCGCAGGAGGGCCGTGTCCGCATCATCGCCGAGGGGCGGGAGATCGACCTTCGCGTCTCGAGCATGCCCACCCTCCTGGGCGAGAAGATCGTGCTGCGAATTCTGGACAAGGCGAATCTCCGCATTCGGCTCGAAGACCTGGGCTTCCGGCGGCAGACGCTCGACACCTTCGAACGGATGCTCCGCCAGCCTTACGGCCTGGTCCTCGTGACCGGTCCCACCGGCAGCGGCAAGACGACCACCCTGTACTCGGCCCTCGACCTGATCCGCAGCCCGGAGAAGAATGTCGTGACCGTCGAGGACCCGGTCGAGTATCAGCTCGACATGGTCAACCAGATCCAGGTCCACGAGGCGATCGGCATGACGTTCGCGAGGGCTCTGCGAAGCATCCTGCGTCAGGACCCCGACATCATCATGGTGGGCGAGATTCGAGACGAAGAGACCGCCCGCGTGGCGGTGCAGGCGGCGCTGACCGGACACCTGGTCCTGGCGACCCTGCACACCAACGACGCGCCCGGCGCCGTGGCTCGACTGCTGGACATGGGGATCGAGCCCTATCTATTGTCCAGCGCGCTGAACGGCGTCGTCGCCCAGCGGCTGACCAGAACCGTATGCCCCAGTTGCGCGGCCAAGTACATCCCCGCCGAGAACGTGCTCTACGATGCAGGCCTGGCGGACAAGCCCGGCCGGCCGTTCCGCAGAGGGGCCGGCTGCAAGGAATGTCACAACTCGGGCTTCCGCGGGCGGGCCGGCATCTACGCGGTCATGGAGGTCACCGGCGACGTACGACGCCTGATCCATTGTGCGGCCGCCACCCACGAGATCCGCGAGGTTCTTCAGAAGAACGGCGTGCTCGGCCTGCGCGAGGAAGGCGTGCTGCTGGCCGTGGACGGCAAGACGCCCCTGGAGGAAGTGCTGTCCGTGACGCACAGCGAGGACGCCGGCCCGACGGTCGCGGCCGCCCCCGCTCCTGCCGACAAGGAACACCGGCGTGAAATGGTGGTGATCGGATGAAGCTGGCCTACACAGCCTATGACGGGTCCGGCAAGACGGTCACAGGCGTCGTCGACGCCTCCGACACTACGGCCGGCATGGACCAACTGCGCAAGAAAGGCCTGTTCGTCGCCGAGATCGCCACCGCCGCCGCCGGGGGCATTCGTCAGAAGAGCGTTCGGACCGGTCACAAGCGCCGGCTCTCGGGCAGCCAACGGGTCAAGAACGTCGCATGGTTTTCCCGTCAGCTCCACGTGCTGGTCTGCTCGGGAACGCAGTTGGCCGACGCGCTGCACGCGCTGGAGCGTCAGACGCGGCCCGGCCCCTGGCGTCAGATCATCGTCGGCCTGCGAACCCGCGTCGAGGAAGGCAGCTCGCTCTCGGCGGCCATGGAATCCTACGGCGACTGCTTCGATCCCATCTATCGAAGCCTGATCTGCGCCGGCGAATCGAGCGGCCATCTGCTGGAGATGCTCGACCGCCTCGCTTCGCTCAAGCAGAAACAGCTCCGAATCCGCAACTCCGTGGTCGGGGCCCTCATCTACCCCTGCATGCTCACGACGGTCGGCCTGTCGATCTTCTCCATGCTGCTGGTCTTCGTGATTCCCCGCTTCGCGGGGCTGTTTCAGACGCTCGACGTCCCGTTGCCGTCCAGCACGCAGGTTCTGCTGACCGTCAGCAAGGTCTTCCGCGGATACTGGTGGCTCATCCTGCTGGTCGGAGCCGGCCTCATCACGGCGATCGTCGCGTACCTGCGAACACCCGACGGAAAAGCCCTGCGAGACAAGGCGGTTCTCAGAATACCGTACATCGGAGGCGTGATCCGGAGCTTCTCGACCGCACGAATCGTATCGCTGCTCGGCGTGCTGATGCAGGCGCACATCCCGGTGCTGGAGGCGTTGCGCCTCGTGCGGCTGTCCGCGGGGAACGTCCGCTATGAAGACATCGTCGCGAAAGCGGAGGACTTCGTGTCCCGCGGCGAGCCGATGAGCGCGGCCTTCGACGACCCTTCGCTGATCAGTCCCTCGGTGCACGAGGCGATCCGCAGCGGCGAAGAGAGCGGCGAAATCGACCGCCTCCTGCTCAACATCGCGTCGTTCCTCGACGAGGAGAATGAGGTCGTCGTTCGCTCGCTGACGAGCATCATCGAGCCGGTGATTCTGATCCTGATGGGCCTGTTGGTCGGCGTCGTCTCGATCTGCATGTTCCTGCCGCTGTTCGACCTGACCGCAATGACGCAGGGAGGAGGATGATGAGACTGGGATCGCCATCGAGAACCGCGATCGGCGTCGATATCGGCCGTCGCACGATCAAGGCGGCGCAGTTGGCCGCAGATCGCGGGCGCATCACGGGCATGTCGCTGGTTCCGCGGCCGCAGGCCGAAAGCGAGATCTGCCGGGAAGACGCGCTGGCCCTGCGAGAGGTCCTCGAACGACAAGGCTTCAAGGGCAATCGCATCGTCCTGGCCGCCCCGGAGAAAGCGGTCCTGCCGGCGGCGTTGGAGCTGCCCACGAAGGTCAGCGGCGCCCCCATCGACCAGATCATCCGGCTGGAATTGTCCCGGCTGCACAACATCGCGCCGGACTCTTTCGAGATGGCGTACTGGGACCTCAAAGCGGCGAACAGCTCCAAGCCGGTGACGCATACGCTGGCCGTGGCCTGTCCGCACGACGCGGCCAACGCCCTGCTGGACGTCTTCGAGGACGCCGGGTTTCACGTGACGGCCCTCGACGTGCGGGGAGCCGCCGCCGTACGGGCGTGCGAGCCGCTGGTGCTCCCGGTTCCCCAGGTCACCGCGATCCTGGACATCGGCTGGCAATCCGCGTCGCTGCTGTTCGTGTGCGGCCAGTCGCTGCTCTACGAGCGGCCCCTGGACACGCCGCCCATTGTGGAACTGGCCGCCAAGCTGGCGGAGGTCTTCGGCATCTCGCAGGAAGCGGCGTCGCGAATCCTGGGCACGATCGGGCCCTCGGCCAGGGAGCCGACAGAGCAATTCGATCGCGAGACCCTGGAGGCCATCACCAGGCATCTGCGGACCCACTTCGACAAGCTGGCCGACGGGCTCAAGGTGCCCCTGTCCTATGCGAAGCACCAATTCCCGGGCGACGGCGTCAAGCGGATGCTGCTGATCGGCGGCGGAGCCTCGGTGCCCGATCTCGCGTCGTACTTCGAGACCCGCCTGGGCTTCGAGGTCAAGCGGGCCGACCCGGCCGCACTGATCGACAGCCCGGCGGAATTGCTGATCAAAGCGTCCAATCCGACCATGACCGTGGCGGTCGGCCTGGCCAGATTCGAGGAGGGTTCCTGATGTCCGACGTGAACCTCATCCCGGTCGCCAGGCTGGCCCGAAAGCGGCGAACCGCGCGGCTCTACATCTGGGCCGCCGTCTGCGGGGCCTACGCGATGTGCCTGATCGCCAGCTCGGCGACGTTGCAGGCCCTCCGCGTGAGCGAAGACCGCACTCTCAACGGACATCGCAGCGCTCTCGCCCAGCAAGTGGACCAGGACAATCGGGAACTGACGGGGATTCGCAAGGATCTGGCGGACGCGAGAGTCGCCCGCGAGACGACCCGGGCCATCAGCCATCAGCCCGATTGGAGCAAGCTGTTCCTGGGCCTCTCCGACCGGCTCGGCGACGACATCGTGCTGGGCCAGTGCCGGCTCGCCACGTTGACCGAGGACAACCGTGTCGTCGGCGAGCAATGGGCCGAATCGATGCCGTCCCGCCCCCTGGGCGAGATGCTCAAGGAATGCCGGCACAGCCTGGTGCTCAATGGCTTCGGCAAGAGCCAGGAGTCGGTGTCGCAATTCGTCCTGAGGCTGGAAGGGACCGGCGTATTCCAACTGGTGCGGCTCGTGAGCAGCAGCCGCCAGACGTTCCTGGACAAGGAAGCCGTGGCGTTCAGCGTAGAGTGCCATTTCAAGGGGTCTTGACGATGCCTTCGACGGGCAAACGAACTCGGTGGTGTCGAATCGATGCGGTGGGTCTCGGCGTCTGCGTCACGATCTCGCTGCTGTGGTATCTGACGACGGTCAACCCGCTGCTGGCGCAGCGGCTGCGCACGGCGGAGCTTCGCCGCGAGATCCGCGACCTGCAGGGTCAGACGGACGAGCTGAGGGTCGCCAAGGCGTCCGCACGCCAACTGCTGACGGCCGTCCGCAAGGATCTCGATGCCGGCGGCGTCGAGCTGGACCTCGCCGCGCACATCAACAAACGAATCGCCATGCTGACGGAGTTCTTCGCCGGCTGCGATCTGCACATCGACGACGTGCAGACGGGCCGGGTCTGCCGCGGGCTCCAGTGCGATCTCGTGCCGATCACGTTCGTCGGCCGGGGCCCCTACGGCCAGTGCATTCGATTCCTGCACGGGCTATGCGGGACCTTCCCGGACATGAGCGTGTTGCGGATCGATCTGAAAGGCAACCCCTCGCCGGCCGCCCCCCCCGAGCAGTTCCAGTTCGAGATGTTCTGGTACGCCGCGCCGGACAGCGCGGCCCGGGACGACGAGCCCACGGAGAGCCCTAGATTCGTCGCGTCCGAACTGGGGAGGCTCGTCGAATGACCCTGACCAGGCGCAACAGAGTGTTGTTCTCGATCTTCGGGCTCGGCCTGGTCGCTCTGGTGGCGGATCGGACGATACTGCGTCCCCAGGGAGGCCCCGCCTCCGCCTCGGCTTCGCAGTCCGAGGCTCCGGGACAACCATCGAGCCGGCCCCTGGCGCCCGAGGAGCAGCAGACCGAGGTCGACATGGCAGACCGCCTGAACGTTCTGTGGTCCGGCCAGGAGACCGATTTCTCGCAGGTGAGGAACCCGTTTTCGCTGCCGGGAACATGGTCCGAGGAAGCCGGCGTCAAGGAACAGCTTCCCGACGTGGTGCGGCAGTTTATGCGGACCCACCGCCTCACGGCGATCGGGATGCAGAACGGCGAGTCCTATATCCTGGTGGACGATCAATTTCTCGTGCCGGGCGGACGTCTCGACAGATTTACGCTGATTTCGGTCGGAAATCGGTCGGCCGTCTTCGAACGCGAGGGCCGCCAGGCCGTTTTGGAGCTGATCGGCACAGAATGAGGCAGCCGGGAGCATCGCCAACTTCGATGATATCCGTATTCATACTTAAGTACGAGCAGGTTCTTGACGAGATACTAGACAAAGCATGTCTCGGAAGAGATTACTCATTAGGAGAGTGCACATGAAAAGATCCAGACGTACAGACAACAAGGGTTTCAGTCTATTGGAAGTCGTCATCGTCGTGGCGATCATCGCGATTCTGGCGGCCATCGGCATTCCGCGGATGAGCCAGGGTTCCAGGGGCGCGGCCAATTCGGCCATCAAGGGCGATCTGGCGACGCTTCGCAATGCGGTCGACATCTACGCGGCCGAGCACGACGGCACTCTGCCCGCCGAGAACAACATCGTCAACCAGTTGACGAAGTACACGGACAGGAACGGCGTTGTCAGCGACACCAAGACCGCGCCCTACATCTACGGTCCGTACATCCGCAGCATTCCTCCGCTGCCTGTGGGGCCTGACAACCGAAAAGGCAGCACCGGAATCGGCGCCAGCGACGCCAATGGCGTGGGCTGGCTCTACACCGTCTCCACAGGGAAGATCACTCCCAACACCGGCACGAGCAAAGACGACAGCAACGTGCTGTATACGAGCTACTGAGCGGACGAGGCGTTCGCTCCGTCGTGACATGCGGCTTCATCGGGTGGAGCCCCCGGTCGCGGCAATCGAAATACGCGTGACTCGGACCACTGTCGACCTCCCCCGACAGTGGTCCGGTCTGTTTCCTGGGAATGCGTCGAGGACGCCGTGCGCGACGAAATCACATTCCGAAACAGCGGCTTCAGCCTGATCGAGCTGATCCTGGTCGTGGCCATCATGGCGGTCTTCGCGGCCATCGCGGCCCCCCGCTACGGACGAGCCACGGGCCGCTATCGGCTCGACCTCGCGGCAAGACGCGTCGCGGCCGATCTGCGGCTGGCCCAGTCCAGCGCCAAGGCCGCGTCCGCGTCCCGCACCGTCGTCTTCGCCGCCGCGACCGATTCGTACCAGCTCACAAGCGTCTCCGCTCCCGACGGCAAGACCGGCGACTACACTGTCGCGTTATCGGACGAGCCCTATCGGGTGGACCTCACCGTCGCAGGATTCAACAACACTTCCCAGGTGATCTTCAGCGGCTGGGGGCTGCCCAACTTCGCCGGCACGCTCACTGTGGCCATCGGCTCCCAACAGAAGACGATCGTCGTGGACGGCACGACAGGACAGGTCAGCATCCCATGATCCCGCGGAACCAGCCCATCGCGGTCCGGCTTGCCCGACGCGGCTTCACCCTGCTGGAGCTGATCGTCAGCACGGCCGTGATGTCGGTGCTCATGGTCGCGCTGGGCTCGGTGATGTTGATCGCCGGCCGGGCCGTGCCGCAGGCGCAGAGCGTCACCGGCACGATGTCCGCCGCCGCAGCAGCAGCCGAGCAGATGGCTTCCGAGCTGCGATACGCTGCCGCCGTCAACCAGCAGTCGAGCACGATGATCGAATTCACAGTCGCCGACCGCAACAGCGACGGCCTGCCCGAGACCATCCGATACGAGTGGGCCGGGACCTCGGGGGCCTCTCTGACGCGACAATACAACGCCGGGACCGCGGTCGCCGTGCTCCCGGATGTTCGCGAGTTCGCCCTGACCTACGACACCGAGGTCCTCAGCAAGGAGATTCCCCAGGGCAACGAGAGCGCCGAAACCCGCCTCCTCCTGTACACGAGTTCCTGGGACTACGGCGACTACCCCATCCGCGACACGGAGCGGTACGCCGAATATTTCTTCCCCCCCCTGCCGGCCGACGCGGTCAGTTGGAAGGTCACGCGGGTGAAGTTCCTGGCCCGGGGATCGGGCGTGCTGGAAAGTGGGACGGTCGACGTGCAGCTCCAGTTGCCCACCGCCGGAAACATGCCCAGCGGCGTCGTCGTCGACCAATCGATCCTCTACGAACCGATCCTGCCCCTCACGTACGTGCTGTGCGAGATGCCTTTCACGAAGGCGACGAACCTCTCCCCGAGCCAGGGACTGTGCCTGGTCTTCAACTGGTTGTCGGGCTACACGGCGTGCGAGCTCCAGGGGCGGACGGAGGATGTCACGGCGACCAACATCGCCCTGGTCAGAACCGTGGACCGGGGCGCGTCCTGGTACACGCTCACCAGGCAGTCGCTTCTATTCTCCGTCTACGGCAAGGTGACCACCGCCGGGACGCCGCAGACACAGAACGTCTATTATCTCAACGGCGTCCGGATCCAGCTCAGGGCGGGCGCCGACAGCCGGTCGCTGGTCCAGACCGCGGTCAAAGTCCTCAACCGGCCGGAGGTGAGCCTATGAGCGGCCGGCCAAACGGCTTCACGATCGCGGAAGCGACGATCTCGACGGTCATCGTGGCCGTCATGCTCGTCGCGGCGTTGAACACGGTGGGCACATCGCGGACAACTCAACTGAAGGCCGCCCTGGTCGGCCGCGGACAGTTGCTGGCGGAAGCTCTCATGGCCGAAATCCTCCAGCAGAGCTATCAGGAGCCGACCGACACTGTCGCCTTCGGCCTGGAGACGGGGGAGACCGCGGCGACCCGCGCGGCCTATGACGACGTGGACGACTATCAGGGATGGTCCGCCGGCCCGCCGACGGCAAAGGACGGAACCACCCTGACCAACTCGGCGAACTGGAAACAAACCGTGACCGTGGAACGAATCGACCCGCTCGACCCGACAAAAGTCTTCAACAAAGAAACCGGAGCCAAGAAGATCACGGTGACACTACTCTACAACAATGTGCCCCAGGCAACCCTGGTGGCCATCAAGAC